>DASXTD010000185.1:0-5214 GCA_036505655.1 Chloroflexota bacterium | reverse complement strand
CGTGCACCACCACATCCCGGTGCTGCTGTTTGTCCTTAACAACGGTGGCTACATTGGTGAGGGCGGCCACATGGCCTACACCGCCGAGCAGCGCGATCGCACCGCTCAAGGCATCTGTATCGATTTCAAGAATCCCGAGGTGGATTACTCCTCAATCGCCCGCGGTTGCGGCGCCTACACCGAGGGACCGATCGAGGACCCCGCGGCGCTCGGACCCGCCATCGCCCGTGCAGTCAAGGTCGTGAAAGAGCAGAGCACTATCGCTGTCATCGACGTCAAGGTAGGCTAGTAGCAAGACCCCCTCCCCCCGGGGAGGGCTGGGGAGAGGGGACCGCTGGCGGAGACAACGCTCCCTGACGAGGCCTATCTGCAGCTAGCGCCGGATGTGCGCATCTGTCGCATCCTCAACGGCATGTGGCAGGTATCCGGAGCCCATGGCTCGATCGACCCCTCCGCCGCTATCGAGGCCATGGTTGCGCATCACGACCGCGGCTTCACGACCTGGGATCTGGCGGACCATTACGGGCCCGCCGAAGACTTCGTCGGCCAGTTCAGGCAATACGTCACGAGCGCGCGCGGCCCGGATGCGCTCGCCCAGTCCGTGGCGTTCACCAAGTGGGTGCCCAATCCGGGGCCCATGAGCCGAGCAACCGTCGAGCGCGCCGTCGACGTTTCGCTGCACCGCATGCATTTACAGGCGCTCGATCTGCTTCAGTTCCATTGGTGGGACTACGCCGATGACCGCTATCTGGAGGCTCTGCGTCAGCTGGATCTGGTGCACAGCGAGGGGAAGCTTCGCTACCTCGGTCTCACCAACTTCGACACGGCACGCCTGGAGACAATTCAGCAGGCCGGCATTCCGATTGTCAGCAACCAGGTGCAGTACTCCCTGATCGACCGCCGGCCCGAAGTGCAGATGGCTGAGTGGTGCCTCCGCCACGACGTCAAGCTGCTCGCCTACGGCACGCTCGGCGGCGGCTTGCTCTCCGAGCGCTATCTTGACCAGCCTGAACCTCGGGCCGCCGACCTGACCACGGCCAGCCTGCAGAAGTACAAGCGCATGATCGATGCCTGGGGCGGTTGGGATCTGTTCCAGCAGCTCCTCGGCGCACTCAAGGCCATCGCCGAAAAGCACCAAGCCAGCATCGCGAACGTAGCAGTGCGAGCCATCCTCGACCAGGCAGCGGTCGGCGGCGTGATCGTCGGCGTGCGCCTCGGCCGATCCGAGCACCTGGAAGACAACGCTCGCGTCTTCGACTTTGCCCTCGACCTCGAAGACTGGGCCGCGATCGACCGCATCTCGTCCCAGTCCCTCGACCTCTACCAGATCATCGGCGACTGCGGCGACGAATACCGGTGATCGGCTTTGGGCGGCTGACGTGTAGGTCCTGGACTAAGGAACGACCGGCAGGAGTGTCACCGTACGTCCCAAAGGTGGGCGTCCCAGGTTTGGGCCGTCTCGTACGCTCGCCCATGGACGTTCACCAGCCGATTTGAGATCAGCGTCGGCTCGCCGTCGTACATGACCTCCATCATATGGAGGTTGGTCGTCGCGTGGGCGATGATGTCTCCGACCGCGGCGGTGCGTTCGGGCAGCGGCACCGTCACCAGATACTTGTCGAGGAGGGCGTCCCATTCCGCGCTCTGGTAGCGAGCGATATGGCCGGCGCCCCGGCTGGTACGCGGGTTGAAAACCCAGGACCGCGGGAGCTGACTGAGACTGGTGCTGCGCCGCGTCATCTCGAACCCCGGACGGTTCTCCCGATAGTCGTAATCTGCCTGCCGTTGCGTCGGGATCATGATCGTGTCTCCACCGATCCCGATCTGTTTCCAATCATTCGCCACCGCTGACAGAATCTTGTCGTACAGGTCGCCGGGGGTAGCCCGCAGCTCCAGATCCAGAGGCTGACCGCTGGCATCGCGGAGCCTGCCATCCTGCCCCCGCACGAATCCCAGGTTCTCGATCATCTGAGTCGCTTTGCGCGGATCGTACTCGTACTTCACTATTCGAGGCTCGATGGCCCCGTACATAGGATGGTCCGGCCCAAGATAGGCGTGAGCGACTGGGACCATGCCCAGCTGCAGGGTATCCGCCATCGTCTGGCGGTCCATCGCGTGCATCAAGGCGCGCCGGAATTCCACGTTCAGCAGGATCGGCGGATCCGGGTTAATGAACTGCGGATAGAGCGTAAAGCGGCTCTTCATGCTCACGTTCTCGAGTCGACCGTTCGTCCATTGGCTAGCCAGGTCCACGCCTTGCTGAAATGACACGCCTCGCCCCAGCGTCATATCTGCCTGGCCGGCCAGGACGTTCGCCACCGCCGACCGCAGATCCTGCGTGTACTTGATGATGAGCTCGTCGACCTTCGGGCGACCCAGCACGTACTGGTCATTGGCCACCAGAATTGTGTGGATGCCCTGAACAAACTCCTTCACCTTAAACGGTCCGGTGCCCACGAACCCGCCGCTCCAATACGGAAGGCCGAAAAAGTTTGGCGTTAGACTCGGATCCCCCTTGTCCTGGAGGTAAGCCGTCTCGAGGAGATGCTTGGGCAGCGGGAACGACTTCGCGCCCTCCGGGTCGATGAAGAACAGCTCGTCGGCTTCGATAAACGTGCGCTTCCACGTAACGATCAACGTGTGGGTGTCCGGCGCTTCCATCCGATCGACCAGGCCATAGGCATTCTCGTTGAGCCCGATCATGTGCGGATCCATCGCTGCCTGAGCCGTGAAGACCAGATCTGCGCTGGTAAACGGAGTGCCATCGTGCCAGACGGCATTCTCCCGAAGGTGCCAGGTCGTTTCCATGCGCCCATCCGGAAGAAGCTTCCACAGGCCGTTATCGACTGTGGGGACCGCTTCGGCTAGGACCGGAACGAGGCTGCCCTTATCGCCCCTGACGGACAACCCCGCCGCCACAGCCGCCGTGACCGCTTCGCCGCCAGGGAGTGCTTTATCTACCTGGATCAGCGTCGGGTGCTCGGTGAAGACAACTGCTGTGATCCGTTTCGGCGCCGCTTCAGATCGGCCCTGAGTTCCCGCGCCGGGCGCTCCTCCGAACCCGCCTGGCCCGCCGCAGGCCACCATCGTAAACATCGATGAGAGCAAGAGCGTGCGCGACCAGGGGCCCATTTGTTCTCCTGTCACTACGTGATCGGGGAACCGATCGGCTGGGCCAGGTAAAGGTGGTAGCCGCGGCCCGAGTGCCCCTGGAGTATGGTCCAAGGCGCCAGATACCCGCGAGCCAGGTCGTCGGTCCGCGCTTCAGCGTCCGGGTTGAACTGGTCGTAATTTACCAGGTACCAGAAGCGGGGGCGGCCACTAACGACTCGCGCAATGGTCCGTGGGTCCTCGACTTCAGCCTGTTCGATGAGATCGCGGTTGTAGTACTCGAAGGGGTAGGTCGTAAAGTAGCTGGTGTGCACCACCAGGTCGCCCGGGCGGGCGCTTTGGCGTACCAGGGCGGCGGCTTGCCGCAGGTCGGCTGGGTCCAGGCTGGCGTCAGAGTAAAGTGAGGGCAGGCTGAGGGCAAGGGTGCCAGCCACCAGCGCGACCGCCAGCAGCTTGAGTAGGCGCGTGGGTAGAAGCAGGACGCCGGCGGCCACGCACAGCCAGAACAATGGCACCAGGTTGACCGCGTGACGCACCACGAAGATCGGCTTGACGGCGAACGAAAAGCTGATGGCGGCGGCAATCGGGAACGCGAGCGCGACGATCGGAAACAAAAGTCCTGGACGCCTACGCGCTGAAAACAGGGACGCCGCAAGCAACAAGCCCACTAACCAGCCGGCCGCCGGCTGTAGCCATTCGCCCCCTCGCGAAGAGGGTGCAATGTAGCTCACCAACGCCGAATAGGTGTCGCCAAGTAGCGTGGCATTGGGGGCCGATGGCGCCCAAATCGCGCCGCTCGTCGCCAGGCGGGCCTGGTACATCAGCGCTGGCAGCCAGGGCAGGTATGCCGCCCCGATGGCGAGAAAGCTGGCGAGCGGTCCCCAGTCCCAACGTCGGCTCCAGATCAGGTAGCCCAGCGCGCAGATCGACTCCGCGCCCACCAGGAACCAGCCGTAGTTGTGGGTGTAGACGGCGCCGATAGTAGCCGCGACGTATACCGCCCACCAACGCTTCTGTCCACTTCGGCATGCCTCGAACAATACCCACACCGAGATGACGGTCAGCAGCGTGAGCAAGCCGTAGCTGCGGGCCTCCTGACCCAGATCGATCGCGAACGGAGCCAGGGCGGTGAACAGCCCCGCCAGCAAGCCCAGGCTCCAACCCCGCAGTGAGCGGCCGAATAGGACCGTCGCGGTGACGGCCCCCGCGCTGAAGATGGCGGACGGCAGCCGCAGCCAGAAATCATTCCAGGTTAGGGGCAGCCAGACGTGCATCACCAGGTAGTAGAGCGGCGGATTGGTGTCGCCGTAGGCCGAGTCGAGCACACCCTGGAGCGACTGGCGGGCGAACAGGGCGGTGATGCTCTCGTCGTACCAGACGCTCTTGCGGTCCAATCCGTTCAGCCGCAGACCCACCGCCAGCGCCGTGATGCCCACCAGTAGAACAAGTGCCACGGCGGTTGACAGGCCCCCTGGCCCGCCCTCGCGCCAAGTCTCTCCCAGGGGAAGAGGGGGAAGCCGTCCTTGCCTCGCCCTCTGCCAGGGGGTTTGGGGGGCCAATGGCCCTCCAACTTGATCGAGGCCGGCCGAACGCGCGGGCGCGCGGAGGACGGGTGAGGGTGGGCTCGTGGGACCGATCACCTGCTTGGTCGGAGCATTCGCATGTGCCTCGCCACTCGTGCCTCGGGCAGGGCATCATAGCATGGCCCTTGGCGAACGGAGCATCCCCTCCCCCCTGGCGGGGGAGGGTTAGGGAGAGGGGAGGAGGGCGCATGACCATCCGCAATAACTCGAAGCAGGTGCGGCCCGATAGCTTAGGCACGGCCATCTTCGACCCCACGGACTATCAAGTCTTCTCATCCGAGGACGAGACCGTAGTTGGCGTTTACTCGGGTGTAACCGCCGGTGCCGAACCCGCCAACTTCCGCCGCTCGAAAAGCTAGGCATTGCCGCCACTCTCCGTCCCGGAAGTCGTCATCGGCCCACGTTGCGGGGCACTCAGCCGATGCTCATTGGCTTGCTGACGGACACTCACATGCCCGGCTCGATCCCTGTCCTCTGGGACGAGGTGCGAACGGCATTTCAGGGCGTGGACCTCATCCTG
>DASXTD010000184.1:0-16332 GCA_036505655.1 Chloroflexota bacterium | reverse complement strand
ACGTTGGCTTAGGGCAAAGCATCGAGAGGTACCGCCGCATATTCGGAGCGCTCGATGACCGGGTAATGGTGCTGGACGCCGACCACGTGGTGGTGGTCATGAACGAAAAGCTGGCTGACCTACTTGCGTATTCGGCGTCCCTGCTGGCAGGGGAGCGACTCTCTAAGCTGATCATCGAAGATTCCATTCGAGAGCCGGGAGGGTGGAGATGGGCCGGACCTGCCATCGATACAGCCGGGCGTGAAATCAGACTCCGGGGCGCCGATGGGTCCTACCGCTGGGCACATCTGCAGGCGACCCCCCTCTTTAATAAGGAGGGGCAGTATTGTGGCGTGCGAGCCCGGGCCATCGACATCACGGCGCTGAAGAGCGTGGAGGGCGAGGTCGCGCGGCTCAACGAAGAGTTGGAGAGCGGAGATGCCGTCCCCGAGGAGCAGATGCCGGAGCGCCTTGTGCACCTAGAAGATTTCGTGGCCACCGTTTCCCGCAAGGTCCACACCCCGCTTACTTCGGTGCGAGGCTACGTAGACTTCATGATGAGCGACCAGGGCCTGCCCGGAGAGGAACAAAAACGTTATCTCGACTGGCTTGTCGCCAACCCCCTGGATATGGCGAACCTGGTCAACAATCTCCTTGACCTGTCTCATGCAGCCCATGGCCGCCTGGACTTAGACGGTCGGCCGGTCGCTCTATCGGCCTTGCTGGAGCAGCTACAGGACGCCATAGCGCCAGATTTTGACGATAAGGGCGGGTCTCAGTCTAACAGGGCGCCTTCGTGGCGCGGTCCTCGGAGTACTAGCAAATTGAGGCGCCGTAGTTCTGACTCGTTGGCGTCTTAGGGGATTTGATCCGAGCTGATCGGCAACGGTAGCTTGCTGGATTCTGATTTGGGCAAGCTGCCGCTGAGCGACTCTTACGCTAAATCGCGGACCCGGGGGACTTCGAGGGCCACCACAATAGCCAGGGCCGCGACCGCAAGCCCACCGAGAGAGACGGCGATGGGGGCGTTGGCGAGCTGGGTGATCGTGCCGGAGATCGTGGCCCCCAATGGGATCAAGCTGTAAGTGAGCCCGAATAGTCCAAGGACGCGCCCCTTTACCTCGTCCGGGACGGTGAGCTGAAGAGCGGTAAGGATCGTCGTCATGTAGAGCTGACAAAACAGGCCAGCGAGAAATAGAAGCGCTAACGAGACGGCAAACCATGGGGTCCAGGCGAACGCGACCAGCGAGCTTCCGAAGGTGATGGAACCGACAATCGCCTGTCGCCCCTTCTTCCCCTGGCGAGTAAAGTGAGCCGCCGCGAGGACCCCAACCAATGCACCAAGCCCACCGGCGGTCTCCATGAGACCGAAGCCCTCGGAGCCCACATCCAGGACGTCCCGGGCGAACACGGCTTCCATGAAGATGTACGACATTCCGAAGACGCTGTTGAAAAACGTCATCGCGATGAGCGTGGAGATCACCGGGCTGCTCCGGATGTACCGCAGCCCCTCGAGAATGTCCTTGAAGAAGCTGCCCTGCCCGGTCACGACGGGCTGACTTAAACGCAGCGCGCTGAATGCGATTAAAGCTCCCAGCGCGCCAATCCCCGAAAAGAGGAATGATGGGCCAATCCCAACGGTGGCGATAAGCACGCCGGCAACGGCTGGACCGACCAGGCGGGGGAGCTGCCAGACCACGTTGATGAGCGACACCGCGCTGGGCAGATCGTCCCGCGGCACGACCTGCGGCATTAATGCCATGCGGGTTGGCCCATCGAACGCGCGGGCGCTGCCGATCACGAAAGCGAACACGAGCACGTGCCAGAACTGCACCAGCTTGGTGGCAATCAAGAAGGCCAGGGCAAAGTACAGGATGGTGGAAACGGCTTGCACGAGCTGGAGCAGCCGCTGGCGGTTCATCCGGTCCGCGGCGGCTCCACCGATCAGATTTAGCGCGATGATGGGCGCCGCGTTGACCATGGCGGTGAGGCCCAGAAGGACCGGCGAGTTGGTCAGGTCGAGGACCAGCCCGGCGATAGCGACGAACTCCATGTTCGGGGCGAGCACCGAGAGAATCATTCCCGTCCAGTAGAGCTGGAAGGCGCGATGGCGCATCGCCCCGAAGATGCCAAGGACCCCCATGGAGGGCGCAGCTGCCCCCGGGGTGGACATGGTTGGAGACTCAGACGCTGTGTTGGTCACTGCGCTAAGGCTTGACGAAAAGCGGCCCTACTGTTCCTCGATCGCGACGCTGACCACTTTGTCTCCCGGGTTTCTGGCCTGTGCGGGGTCGCGGGGGGAAATGCCGAGCACTACGTCCATCCCTTCGGTTACTTGCCCGAAGACAGAATGGCGGCCATCCAAATGTGGAGTCGCGTCGAACGTGATGAAAAACTGGCTGCCGTTGGTATTGGGGCCCGCGTTCGCCATGGAGAGGATGCCCGGTCCAGTGTGCTTGAGGCCCGGGTGGAACTCATCACCAAACTGGTAGCCGGGGCCACCCGTACCGGTGCCGGCCGGATCGCCTCCCTGGGCCATAAAGCCCGGAATGACCCGATGGAAGGTAGTGCCATCGTAGTAGCCGTCCCGGGCCAGGAAGACAAAATTATTTACCGTATTGGGAGCCTCTTTGGCGAACAGCTTAACCTTGAACTGACCTTTTCCTTCGACGTCGAAAACGGCCGTGTACTGATGACCGGGATCGATGGACAGGGCCGGCGGCGTGCTGTAGCGCTTCTGCATCATCTACTCCTTTAACGGCAATTTCTTGAGCTAGAACACGGAAGATGAGCCCAAGGCCGCGCTGCTGTTGGTTTCCCCACTATATGGGAAAAGCACGTTAGGGAAATTTCACCCCCATTTCAGGAAGCAGGCGCGGTCCATCCCTATAGTGTGGGTGCGAGCCAAGTGGCTTCGACGGATCGAGGCGGCAGCGGCGCCAAACCCCGGGGTGTGGCGCCTCGACCGGTCCGGCTGCTAGGGATCGCTTCAACGATAGGAGGTTATCGCTGCGATGATGCGATTCCTGAGACTCAAGCGCACCCTAGTAGCAGCCGGCATCGCGGTCGTCCTAGTCGGTGGGACGATTGGACTTGCTGTAGCTCAGCAGGCGCCCACACCAACCCCCAGCAATACGCCTGGACAGGGCCAGGCCCGCGGTCAAGCATTCGTGGACGCACTTGCACGGCATCTGGGCATCACCACCGACCGGTTGCAGGCGGCAATTACCGCGGCCCGGAGCGAAGTGGGGCTCCCAGCCAAGGGCGAGCATCCAGGGTTCGGACCGGGAGGACGGCCAGGACCCGGTGGCCGACCGGGATTCCGCCCGGGCATGGGCCCGTTCCGAATGGGGCTACAGGTGGCTGCCGACGCGATTGGCATCACAGCCGATCAGCTGCGTCAGGAGCTGCCTGGTAAGTCGTTGGCCCAGGTCGCCCAGGCACATGGCAAGAACCCGGCAGATGTCGCCGCGGCCCTCAAGAACCAGGCCAACCAGCATATCGACCAGGCAGTTGCATCTGGAAGGCTGACCGCTGATCGGGCCGCCCAGATGAAGCAAATGCTCGACCAGCACATCGACCAGATCATGAACCACGTAATGCCCGACAAGCTGCCGGGTGGTCCGCGCGATGGGGGCCGGGGTGGCCCCCGACCTGATGGACCGAGGCCGGACTTCGGATTCGGTGGCCGACCGGGTGGTGGAGTTTAAGTAACCGTTGGATGGCTGGAGCTCACACACCCCTGAGGGGCAAAGCCCGAAACCGCTCCGCTAAACGCTACGCTCCTCTTTGTCCTGAGAGCCCCCTCCGACCTTCACCGGCGGAGGGGGTTTTCGCTTTTGAGCTACATTTAAGTGAAGGCACGTACGTAGCCCTGGAAAGGTAATGCTTCGATGGCCTACGCCAACCCGCAAGAAGCGGCCGTGGCCCGGGCAGGCGCCCAGCAACCGCGCATCCTGGTGGTAGAGGACGAGCCGCGCATCGCATTGTTTATCCAGCGGGCGCTGGTCCAGGCCGGCTACCGAGTGGACATGGTGGCCGACGGGGTGTCGGCCTTGGCGGCAGCCGAGGCAGCGCCTCCTGATCTGGTACTTCTCGACGTGATGCTCCCCGGCCTGGATGGGATGGAAGTGGCGCGTCGCCTGCGTGGCAAGGGGGGCATTCCGATCCTGATGCTCACCGCACGCGATGCTGTGGAGGATCGCGTAGAGGGGCTCGACGCCGGTGCCGATGATTACCTGGTGAAACCATTTGCGCTCGAGGAGCTCCTGGCTCGCCTGCGCGCTCTCCTGCGGCGGCGAGATACAGACCCGTCCGATCGTCGCCGGGGCGCCTTCACCTACGAGGATGTCCTCGTTGACCTGGACACCCACGAAGCCAGCCGGAACGGCCGCGAGCTGGAGCTCCGCAATAAGGAGTTCGAGCTGCTGGCTTACTTCTTGCGCAGGCCCGGTCGCGTGCTCAGCCGACGCGAGATATTCGAGGAGGTGTGGGGGTACGATTTCCTCGGGGACTCGAACGTTATCGAGGTGACAGTGGGCCATTTGCGCCAGAAGCTGGAGGCCGGCGGCGGCCCGCGGCTCATTCACACAGTGCGGTCGGTCGGATACGTGCTCCGAAAGGAAAAAGACCCCGAATGAGCGAAGCGGCCTCGGGATTCATTCTTCGAGCTCTAGCCCGGGTGATGCCGGTCAAATGAGCGCAGTCCGAAGCCGAAGGGCTGTTAAGTGAGCCTCGGGCTGCGCCTGACCTTGATGAATGGGCTTGTGCTGTTGCTTACGTTGAGCGCATTTGCAACCATTGCGTACGTCACCCAATTTCGCTCTCTACAGAGCGGTTTGGACACCTCATTGCAAAACGAGGCGGGCCGGCTGATCGCAGGGGCGAATGAGCTCGTCGAGCGCGGCGCGGGCCGTCCTCGGGTGTTCCCGAATCGGGGGTTTGTGGGGCCGGACGTGTTCATTCAGATCACCGGTAGCGATGGCAGCTCGATCGCCCGCTCCATGAACCTGGAAGGTCGGTCGCTTCCCACCAACTCCGATGCTATGCAGCGGGCCCTTCAAGGGCAGCAGTGGTTCGAAACCGTCGAAGCCGAAGGCGAGCCGCTGCGCATGTTGGTGACGCCGCTGGTGATTGGCCCCCCCAATGGCCTCACCACAGTCGGCATGGTGCAGGTGGCTCGGCCGCTGGGGCCGGCTTATCGAAACTTGAACACGCTGCAGGGCACCCTACTGCGACTGGGCGCGGTGAGCGTCCTGGTCTCCCTGATCATCGGCTGGCTGCTGGCCCGCGGCGCTTTGCGGCCTATCGATCACCTGGCCGACGCCGCCGGGGCTATCGGCGCCGCGAGAGACTTCCGCCGTCGGGTTCCGGTCCCGCGCGGACAACGCAAGGACGAAGTCGGCCGTCTCGCTACAGAGTTCAATGAGATGCTGGGCCAATTGCAATCGGCTTACGAGCAATTGGAAACAGCCCTGGCAGCGCAGCGCCGGTTTGTCGCGGACGCCAGCCATGAACTGCGCACGCCGCTCACATCTTTGCGCGGCAACGTTGATCTGCTCGCGCGAATGAACGCGGTGGATCCCGATGCGCCCAACGCGAGTGAGATGGAAGAAGTGCTGGGAGACATGGCCGCTGAGACCGAGCGCGTCACTCGGTTGGTCGCGGACCTGCTGCTCCTCGCTCGCGTCGATGCTGGCCAGCATCTCGCCCTCGCGCCGATCGAGCTGGGCCCATTAGTGCGGGAAGCCTTCCGCTCGGCCCGGTTCTTGCGGGAGGGTATCGAGCTGCGCCTGGCTGATGTGCCCCCTGGAGGGTGGCTGTCGGGCGATTCGGATCGTCTCAAGCAGCTGCTGCTGATTCTGCTCGACAACGCGCTGAAATATTCAACCGCGGGCGGTGAGGTGACCATCGGTGCCCGCGCGGAGCGGCGCCGTGGATCCGACGCCGTAGGGATCTGGGTTAAAGACGCCGGACCAGGGATCGCGTCCGAGCACCAGGATCGCATCTTCGAGCGATTTTACCGAGTGGCTGCGACCCGCAGCACTGAAGGAGCAGGCCTGGGCCTCGCGATCGCCCGCTGGATAGCCGAAGAGCATGGGGGCACGATCGAGCTCGAGTCTGAGGTTGGTCAGGGAAGCACATTTACGGTCTGGCTCCCTGCCGTGTGGCCACCGGTCGACGGCGCCCGCGCAGATGCCGCTGACCAGGCGCCATCAGCCGAGCGCGCGCCAGTCCCGTCCGCCAGCCCGGCCTAGGCCCGCCGGACCTCTTCCGCCCGGAGAGGGTGGGGAACAGCGGCGGAACCGTCCAGGCGGGCAAACCGAAGCTGCTACACTCAAACGCTATGGCCGTTGTAACCCCTGCCAACTTTGCCGACATCCGCGTCGACGGCGTCGACAAGGTCACCGGCGAAGCCATTTATGCCGCCGATATCAGCCGCCCAGGCATGCTGCACGCGAAGGCTCTCCGTAGCCCCTTCCCGCATGCTCGGATCGTTTCCATCGATGTGTCGCGCGCCCGAGCGGTGCCGGGAGTGCGGGCCGTCCTCACGGCCCAGGATCTTCCCGACGTGCGCGTGGGCCGCTCGATGCGTGATGTGCCGGTGCTAGCCCGAGAAAAAGTCCGCTTTGTGGGAGAGAAGGTCGCGGCGGTGGCCGCCGACGATTTGGAGACTGCCGAAGGGGCGCTGGCCCTAATTGACGCGCAGTATGAGGAGCTGCCGGCCGTGTTCGATCCGGTGGAGGCCACTCTCCCCACTGCGCCGGTGATTCACGAGCCCGATTTCGTTCGGTCGCATGCAACCGCGACCCAGAAGGTGGCCGAGTACCCGAATTCGGTCTCCAATCCCATCTGGGGCGTGAGCCAGGAGGAAGTCGAGCGGGGGCTGGCCTCGTCCGATTACGTCTTCGAGCATACGTTCCACACTCCCATCCAGCACCAGGCTTACATCGAGCCGCATTGCTGCCTGGTGGAGCTGGACGAGCGCGGTATTGCGCATATCTGGGCGTCTAACAAGGCGCCGTTCTTATTACTGAATTACCTTCGACTCGGACTCGGACTCCAACGCGATCAGGTCGAGATCCATATGCTGGCGCTGGGCGGTGACTTCGGAGGCAAGGGTTCCTTTATGGACATCCCGCTCGCTTACTACCTGGCCAAAGCGACCGGGCGCCCGGTGAAGATGGGCATGACCTATACCGAAGAGCTAATGGCCAGCAACCCTCGGCATTCGGCCACCATCATTGTGCGTAGCGGATTCGACCGCACAGGTCGGCTGATGGCCCGCTACACCCGCTCCTACTACAACAGCGGCGCCTACGCCGGGTTCAAGCCGAGCCCCGATGCCACACTGCCTCGGATCAAGACGGGCGGCCTGGGCCCGTACGGCGTTCCGGTCTGGCGCGTCGAGGGGCACATGGTCTACACGAACACTGTCCCCTGCGGGCACATGCGAGCGCCCGGCGGCGCGCAGGCGGTGCACGCCACGGAGGCCCACATGGACCTCTGCGCCCGGGAGATGGGCATCGATCCGCTCGAGATACGCCTGAAGAACACGGTCGACGAAGTTCGGCATACCGGCACTGCACCCAAGGGTAAAGAAGTGCTGCGACGAGCCGCACTGGCCGTCAATTGGGGACAGCCGAAGCCAGATGGGGTGGGCCGCGGGATCGCACTGGTGGAGATCCACAACAGTCCGGCCGACGGCTACACAGCCCGGATGATCGTCCAGCGCGGCGGCGAGGTGGTGCTGGAGACCCCGATTATCGAGAACGGGGCCGGGATGCTGACTACGTTTCGGCTGCTGACCGCCGAGCAGTTGGGGGTGGCTCCTGACAGCGTGCGGATCACGCAAACGATGGAAGACTTTGTGTACGACCGCGGCGTCGGTGGGAGCCGGCTGACCCGCGTGGTGGGCAAGATGATCGGCCTCCTGGGGGAGCGGATGCGGATGCGCTTGCGGGAGGTGGTCGCCGAGGAAGAAGGCTGTCCCTTAGCTGGCGTCATCTGGGACACAGGGCGCATTACAACGCCCGAGGGACGCGCATTTACCTTGCATGAGGTGTCCGAATTGGCCGGAGCCGACCTGGTGGAGGCCATTGATTATCCGGTCGATGAGTCAGACACCGTAGAGATCTACGGCGCGATTGGCGCAGAGGTGGAGATCGATCGCGTCACGGGCGAGCTGACGGTCAGGCATGCGGCGATGGCGCTCGAGACCGGACGGATCGTCAATCCGATCATGTTTCAGGGGCAGATTGATGGCGGGCTCACCCAGGGTATCGGCTACGCGCTTATGGAGGGGATCGAGCTCGAGGACGGGCACGTCACTCAGCTGAACTTGCACGAGTACAAGCTGCCCACCATCGCCGACATTCCGCCCCTAGCGACGGAGCTGCTGCCGCCAGACTTGAGCCTGGGTCTTACCCCGATCGGGGAAGGTCCCAATTGCGCTATGGCGCCCGCCATTGCGAACGCGGTGCTGGACATCGTGGGGCGGCAGATAGATATCCCGATCACCGCTGAATCCATCCTGGAAGCTCTCGAACATTAAGGCGGCAGCTACTCGATGCTGAGTCGAATCCTGCAACGTCTGATATTTCGATTGCAGCGGACCGCTTCGGAGCACCAGGTAGCTTTCTTCATAGGAGCCATCGCCCTGGTGGCGTTTGTCCTCCTCAGCTCCCGGATGGAAGGAATCAGCCTGCCGATTCCTGCCAGCGGGGGTGTAAAGATGTCTCCGCCCGCCGTCGCCGCGCCGAGCGGGACTGTCGAAGCGGTGATTCAGGGCGTCATATTGCGCGGAAACCAGGAGCAGGAGCGAGCAGTAGCCAGCCGCAACATGACGGTCATGCAGGACACGGCTACCCCGGCCTACTACCAGGAAACGGCTGACATGACCCAGCAGATGGTAGACAACGGGATCACCAGCATCCAGCTCACGACCATCGAGTGGGGTGACATCCGAGTCGACGGCGCCAATGCCACTGCTACTACCTGGGAGACTTGGGTCACCTCTGCCTCGGATGGCTCAACCGAGCAGTCGCGCGATCGCAATGTCTACAAGCTGGTGCAGGTCGGTGGGGCATGGAAGATTACTGCCGACGACCATCCGGATAGCGGTCCTTCGCTGCCCGGCTTGCCTTTTCGGTAGGAGCCAGGAGTTCTAGATGCGTATCTTGCTGAGAATGGTGCCATGGTGGGGCCTGTTAAGCTGTCTCCTGGCCGTGAGCTGCGGTCAGCCGACGCCGTCAGGACCAGGCTCCTCGCCACAGAGCGCGACTCCTACGACGCCGAAGCGAATGGTGGTCGGCATCCTGAGCGTGCCTCCGATGATCGATCCGGCGCTGACTCCGGGGGTCGGTCAACCCGGCCAGGCGAGCCTTCATTTCCTGGTGCATGTCGGCCTCACTGTCGCGGATGAAGATGTCCGCCTCCATGCCGCGCTCGCTGAAGACGTTCCCACCGTGGAAAACGGCCTCTGGCGGCTCTTCCCCGACGGCCGGATGGAGACCTTGTGGAAGATTCGCTCCGATGCCCGGTGGCACGACGGAACCTCTGTGAGCGCGGGCGACATTCTTTTCACCGCCACAATGGAGCGGGACCGGGATCTCCCCGTGCTTCCTAACATCGGATACGACTCAGTGGATAGCATCGAGGCCGTCGACACTCAGACGGTGAAGATGACCTGGAAGCGCCCCTACATCGACGCCGACTCGATGTTCGCCTCGCCTTTCCCCCGCCATTTGCTCGAACAGCAGTACGTCGATGACAAGACCAAGCTTCCGCAGTTGAGGTACTGGACCGAAGAGTTTGTGGGGACGGGGCCGTACAAGCTGCGGAGCTGGGCGTCGGGCAGTGGAGCAGTGATGGATGCGAACGACCAGTACGTGCTGGGGAGGCCCAAAATCGACCAGATCGAAGTGAGATTCGTGGCCGATCCCACGACGATGGCTGCGAGCCTGTTGGCCAACGCAGTGAACGTCACTCTGGGTAAGGGGCTGTCCCTCGACCAGGCTGTCCAACTGGAGAGCCGATGGCAGGAGGGCCACGTCGCGGCTGCCGCCTCCAACTCGATTCTGCTCTATCCGCAGCTGATCAATACCAACCCGGCCGTCGTGGCGGACGTTCGGTTTCGGAAAGCCTTGATGTTCGGAGCGGATCGCCAAGAGCTGGCCGATACGATCATGTATGGGCGGACGATCATCGCCCAGAGCTACTTCAGCCCCAGCACGCCCGACTATGAGGATACCCTCGACGCGGCGGTCAAATATCCCTACGATCCAGCGCAAGCTGCTCGCATGATCGAGGCGCTGGGGTACGCGAAGGGTGCCGACGGCCTGCTGCGGGACATCCAGGACCAGGTGCTGTCCATAGAGATCCGGGCCAATGATGAGGACACTAACACGAAGACGATGTTCGCCGTCGCCAACCAGTGGCAGCGGCTGGGCGTGAAAGTCGAGCCGGTTGTGATTCCGCCCGAGCGGCGGTCAGACGCCGCATATGTGACGACGTTCCCGTCCTTCCTGCTAAACCGGCAGCCTAGCGACGTGACAGGGCTGCGGCGGTTGCATCAAGCCCAAACGCCACTTCCGGAAAACGGCTTCCGAGGCGTGAACTACTCTCGCTATCAAAATGCAGAGTTTAGCGCTTTGATCGATCGGGTCTACATCTCGATCATTCCCGAAGAACGGACCCAGGTGCTCAAGCAAGTCGTCCACCAGGTCACTGACCAGTTGATCAGAATGGGACTTTTTTACGATGTACAGTCGACTCTCATCGCCAACCGCCTGCATGGGGTACCAGCGGCAAACAATACCGGCGGCAATGTCTGGAACGTCCATCAATGGACGCTGGATTAGACCAAGTAGCAAACGTTAGATTCGAGCAAGGAGTAACGAATGCCGAAAATGCCCCGCTCCCTTGCCGCGCCGGGAGAGGACTCGAGTGAGGGCCCCGGAGCTTCTCCCGCAGCGCTCGCCCGAAGGGTAGGATGGGCCGGCCTGTTGCTGGGATTGCTAATCGCGGGTTGTGCCCCCGCAATTCCGGCCGGATCTGGCGCGGCGGCGGGACAAAGTGGGCCTCTAGCGACGCCCAAACGGATCGTGGCGGGCATCTTGAGCGCGCCGCCAGCGATCGATCCCTACGTTACCCCGGGCATCACTCAGCCCGGACAAGCAGGGCTGCACACCCTGGTGCACGTGGGGCTCTCGATTGCCGACGATGCAGGGCGACTCTCGCCAGCACTGGCCGAAGCGGTGCCGAGCGTGGACAACGGTTTGTGGCGGCTCCTTGCGGACGGGCGCATGGAGACGACCTGGAAGATTCGGCCGGATGCGTTCTGGCACGACGGCACGCCGGTGACCGCCAACGACTTGGTCTTCACTGCGATGGTCGGACGCGACCGGGAGCTGCCGCTGTCTCCCGACTTTGGCTACGACTCCGTGGAAAACATCCATGCGGTCGACGCCCGGACGCTCACTGTAACCTGGAAGCAACCGTACATCGACGCCGATGGCCTGTTTCTCTCCCCGCTGCCCAAGCATCTCCTGGAGCAGCAGTATGCCGAAGACAAGAGCAAGCTTGTGCAGCTTCGATATTGGACTGACGACTTCGTCGGGACGGGACCATACAAGTTGGGCTCGTGGGTTTCTGGCAGTGCGGCGGTGTTGGAAGCGAATGAGCAATACGTACTCGGTAGACCCAAGATCGACGAGGTCGAGATCAGATTCCTGGCCGACCCCTCGACGATGTCTGCGAATCTCCTGGCCGGCTCGCTGGACCTGACCCTCGGCAAGGGGTTGTCCCTTGACCAGGCGCTCCAGCTCGAGAGTCAGTGGCAGGCAGGCCGCATGGAGACTGCCGCTGCCAGTTCGCTCTTCATGTATCCACAGCTGCTCAATTCCAGCCCCGCGATCGTTGGTGACGTGCGCTTTCGCAAAGCGCTAATGCATGCAACCGATCGCCAGGAGCTCGTTGACACGATCATGTACGGCCGCACCACTGTGGCCCATAACTACTTCAGCCCTAGCACCCCGGAATACGAGGACACTCTCGACGTCGCCGTGAAGTATCCATTCGATGCGGCGCAGTTCGCAGGAATGACCGAGGCGCTCGGGTACACGAAGGGGGCGGATGGCCAGCTGCGGGACGCCCAAGGCCCCCTGCCGGCCCTGGAGATCCGAGCGAACGACGTGGACACTAACACCAAGGTGATGTACGCGATCGCTGACCAGTGGCAACGGCTAGGGGTAAAGGTGGATCCGGTCGTTATCGTCCCGGAGCGGCGAAATGACGCGGCCTGGATAACGACCTTCCCGTCGTTCTATCTGAATCGGATGCCGAGCGATCTGAGCGGGCTGAAGCGCATGCATCGCAACCAGACACCGCTCCCCGAGAACGGTTTCCGGGGGGGCAACTACTCGCGCTACCAGGGTACCGATTTGAGCGACCTGGTGGACCGCATCTACGTTACGATCCCGAAGGGTCAGCGGCTGGATCTAGAAAGGCAAAGCGTGCGGCTGGTCACCGACCAGCTCATCCGCATGGGGATCTTCTACGACGTACAGGCAACGCTGATCGCCAACCGTCTCCATGGCGTTATTGCGGGGAACAGCACAGGCGGCAGCGTCGCAAACGCGCACCAGTGGACGGTCGATTAGTGGCGCTTCGATTGTCAGCTGGTGAAATCGGTCGGAGGTCAGGTATGCGGAATATTTGCCTCGTGGGACTCCTGGCAACGCTAGTCGCGTGCACGCCGGCCCCGAGCTCCCAAACAGACCGAACGGGGAATCCCGCCGCTTCGGCGCCACAGCGGACACTCAACATGGCTCTGCGCACCGAAGTGAACGTTCTCATGCCGAAGATTCCGGGCAGCACGAATCCGTCGATTACGACACGGATCTTCAATGCCGAGATCGCGATCATCGGCGGGAAGGGAGAGCCACGGGCGTACCTAGTCGAAGCGCTGCCGCAGCTCAATACCGACGATTGGCGTGTATTTGCGGACGGACGGATGCAGGTTACCTACCGCCTGCGCCCCAACCTCACCTGGCATGACGGACATCCGCTGACCAGCAGCGACTTCGTGTTCGGCTATCGGGTCTATACCGCCCCCGGACCTGCCATCTTCGCACCTACGCCGCAGAACCTGATGGAGAGCGTGGAGGCACCGGATCCGCGAACCGTGGTGATTCACTGGTCGGGACCCTACGCAGACGCTGCCGTGCTGATCGAGGGCGACTTTGAGCCGCTTCCACAGCACCTTTTGGAATCGTCCTTCTCCGCTGTTGAGCACGATGTGGCAGCCCGCGACCCGTTCATTCAGTTGCCGTTCTGGAGCAGCGAGTACGTCGGCGCCGGTCCCTACAGGCTCGTGCACTGGGAGCCGGGCACCTCGTTTGACGCCGTAGCCTTCGAGGGACATGCGCTGGGCCGACCCAAGATTGACCAGCTGCACATGCGCTTGTTTGGCGACGAAAATACGGTGCTGACCAATCTGCTGAGCGGGGACATGGACTACGGGCCCTGGCTAACGATGCGTATCGAGCATGCCATCACGCTGAGGCGTGAGTGGGACCCCACCGGCCAGGGCCTGGTCTACTTCCGGCAGGGCGGTCCATCCATAGTCACCAACCAGCTTCGGCCCGAGTACGCTGATCCGGCGGCCATCCTGGACGTCCGGGTCAGAAGAGCCCTCGCTCACGGCATTGACCGCGATGCCATCAACGAGGGCGTCTTCAGTGGCGCGGGGTTTCCGAGCGACAGCTACGTGCCGGCCGGTCTTTCCCACTACGACGCGGTGCAGCGAGTCATGTCGCACTATCCATACGACGTTAGGCAAGCCGAGAGCCTGATGGCCGAGGCGGGTTTCACCAAAGACCGGGAGGGACTGTTTGCCAGGGGAACCGACCGCCTCCGATTCGAGATGAAAGCCAGCGCGGGGGTCGAGAACGAGCGACTGCTCCAGATCCAGGCGCAGGACTGGAATCGGGCCGGGTTTGAAGTCTCGACGTTCTTAGTCCCACTGGCGCAGAGCCGGGACCTCGAGGGGCGCCACACATTCCGATCCATGCAAACACGGGGCGGGCTCAACGCGGGCGAGCGCTCGTGGACCAGCGCAGAGATCGGGACGGCGCAGAACCGTTGGCGCGGAGAGAACCGCACCGGCTGGTCCAACCCCGAATATGACCGGCTGTTTGAGGCGTTCTTGAATACGTTGGATCGCGGACAGCGCGAGCAGCAGGTCGTGCAGATGCACCGTGTTTTGAGCGAGCAGCTCCCAGCGTTCCAAACCCACTTCTCCGCCCAGGTAATGGCGCACGTGTCGGCCCTCCAGGGGCCGGAGCCGGGACTGGCCAACGCCGGCGTGTTCAGCCCAGAGACCGCACCCCACTGGAACATCCACGAATGGACGTGGCGCTAAGGCCTCCGACGGCCTCGCGAGCCCACTTGCTTAATCGACGTCCCACTCGTGGGGATTCCACGGGACCGGGGTTACGTTCTTTACCCGGTTACCGATGGCCGTGGCGTCTACGTCGTAGGTAATGCCCATCCAGTTGAGATTGTCCGATACGTGGTGGACGACCTGGCTCAGCAGGCCGATGCGCGCCGGCCGCGGGATCGTCGTGAAGTAGGTATCGATAAGGCCGTCGAGCTCGGTGTTTTGATAGCGGCTGGCATTGTTCCCCAGGAAGTTGTTCGAGGGCAGCGGGGTCTGCGAGCTGTGCATGTTTCTCAATGTGCGCACCCCGTTGCGCGCCCCGGTCATGTTGAAGGCCGGGAAGGTGGAGCGGAACTCCAGGTCCCTCGCCCGCTGGGGAGGAACGATCGAAAGGTCCGCCGCGATCCCGATCCGACCCCAGTAGTCGCCGATGGCCAGGAGTGTCTTCTGATTCAAGTCGGCAGTAGTCGTCGTCACCTCCAGTGAGAGCTTCTGGCCGCCGGCATCTTGGAGCTTTCCGTCGGCTCCGGCCGCATAGCCCAGGTCTTGCAGCATCTGGCTCGCCCGTCGGGGGTCGTAGTCATACTTGACCAGGCTGCCCTCGGTCTCTTTGTACTCGCGGTCGTTCGGGAACAGATAGCTGTCCGCGACTCGACCGATACCGTTCTGAATAACGTCGCCGATCTCCTGGCGGTTCAGCCCGTACAGCGCCGCTTTCCTGAACCGGACGTCCGTCACAATCGCGGGAGACGGATTGATGTGTTGGGCGTACAGGGCGAGACCTCCTCCCACCTTCGAGAAGTCCACCGTGCCGTTTTTCCACTGGTCGCGGATCTGGACCCCCTGTTCGATGGAGATATCGCGGCCCATAGTGAAGTCGATGTCACCCGAGAGGACGGTCGGAACGACGGTGGCGGTAGAGATGAATCGCACCTCGATCTCGTCGAGCTTGGGGCGGCCCAGGATGTAATCCGGATTCGCCTCGATGATCACGTGGCTGCCCCGCTCAAACTGCTTCAAACGGAAGGGGCCTGATCCCACAAAGGCATCGGTCCAAAAGGGGTTCTCGAAGAACGTGGACTTGGAGGTCAGGTACGGCTCCTCCAGGAGGTGCCTGGGGGCTGGAATCGCCAGCCCGTAGCTGAAGAATCCCTGGGTAAAGAGCGTATCGGCCTCGATGTACGGACCCGACCATTGCACCGTGATTGTGCGAGGATCGGGCGTCTGCATCCCGTCGATCAACGCGAAGGCCTGGTCGCCCTGGATTCCCAGGTCGCGATCCTGTCCGAGCAGCACCGTGAATCGCAGGTCATCAGAGGTCAGCGGCTGGCCATCGTGCCAGAGCGTGCCGGGCTTGAGGTGCCAGGTGGTCTCCATGCGGCCGTCCGGGAACACCTTCCACAGGCCATTTTCCACGGTTGGCTGCGCCTCCGCGAGCTCTGGATGGGGATTGCCGGAGTCATCACCGCGGATCAGAGCAGCGTTAACCAGCTCCCCAAGCTCATCTCCACCCGCGCCTCGGCCGGACAAGGAGCGACGCTCGGAGAGTGTCGTGGCCTCTGAGAGGATGGCAGTGACAACCCGCTTGGGGCCCGCCGTCTTCTGCTGAAGCTCGGTGCTCGACGGCGCTCCCGGCCCCGCGGGAGCGCACCCAAAGCTGCAGATGACGAGCGCAAGTGATAGGATGGTCGCGGTCTTCAGCCTGGACACTGGTGACCTCCACAAATAGGAGGGCGAAACCTCCGATACCGGGACTTTGACGCACATCCGTCCTCCAAATAGTTGCGCTCAGACTATAGTCGAGGTGGCTTGGGAGGGGTCCACGATCGAGGGGGTCTTATGCTGACCGAAGATGAGGACTTCCGTCTGACGCGAGTGGGACGGGAAACGCCAGCGGGAGAGCTGCTTCG
>DASXTD010000183.1:0-4814 GCA_036505655.1 Chloroflexota bacterium | reverse complement strand
GCACTTAGCCTTCGTCCTCGACTCTCCGATCACGGTGCTCGCGATGCTTGTTCTGCCGCCATCTGTTGTAGCCATCGTTTCCCTGATCGGGGCCGTTGATCCCCGGGAGGTCACTCGCAGAATCAGCCCAACGAAAGCCGTATACAACCGCAGCCAAGTCGCCATGGCAGCGTTCATTGGATCTCTCGCGGCCCACGCTGCATCAGGGCATCCGGCCGCGTCTAGATACGTCATCCCACTCGCGTTCATGGCCCGCGTTGTCTCGGCAGCCGTCAACGCTGTCCTGGTGAGCCTCGGCGCTTCGATTGCGAGTGGATACAGCATTGGACGAGTGCTCCGCCATATGTTGGTAGGACACGCCTTCGACTACGCAATCACTCAGTCTCTGGCGGCGGTTGTGGGAGGCGCTCTTGCAATTCTGTACCCACACTCTCAGGTGTCAGCCGTCGCTGCCGCACTTGCAGTCTGTATCGTCAGTCGGCAGGCCCTTGCCCGGAGTCAGATGGTCATTGACACGAGGCGCGCCTACCGCTCTAAAGAGCAGGCACTGAATCAGGTGTCGCAGCAGATTCATAAGGAACGATCAGAGGAACGCCAACTCATCGCCGCTGAGCTTCATGACGATGTCCTTCAGCCGCTCTTCAAGGTCACGCTGATGGCTCAAGTCCTGAAAGGCGACCTGGCTGGTGGCAGGCTGTTGGAGTTGGATCAAGACCTGCCTGAATTGCTCACTGCAGCCGACCTTGCTTCTACTACCCTACGAGAGCTCATCGGAGACCTCCGGCGCTCCGCCTTAGGGCGAGGAGGATTGGCGCCCGCTGTTACGCGGTTTCTCGAAGCCGCATCCGCGCGAGCCCACAGCGCACTGCATGTCGAGATTAGTCGAATCGTCGTCCCCCCCGAGGTCGAACTCGTTCTCTACCAGATCGTCAAAGAGGCGGTGACCAACGCCCTCACACACGCGAGGGCCAAGAACATCTGGATCAGCTTGCGCGATCTCGACGAACTCGTCGAGCTAATCGTTAGGGATGACGGCATCGGATTCGATCCAGACATGATCCCAGCTGGCCACTACGGCCTCGAGATCATGAAAGAACGCGCTGCTGGGGCGAACGCGCAACTTTGGGTTGATGCCTTCCCTGAACAAGGGACGTGCATCCGCCTTTACGTTATGAGAGAAGAAGTGTGAACTCGAGCGCCGTTCTTAATGACCGACGAATTGACCCCGGAAAGCGATTGTCCTGGAAGGCGTATCTGGGGTTGAGCTAGCATAGCTTCGATAGATTTCTCTAACGAATACCACGACCCCGGGGTATGGCCTCGGCCATACCCCGAAGGGGCGGTTTACCGATTCCTTCTCGCCCCAAAGCAACGATCAAACGATCAGGGGTCTACCTTATCCGATGCCCCAGTGAGCTCCGCCAGCCAACAGCAAAGCAACTATGCTCCCCAGCGCGATCATCACTCGTCTAAGTCCCCGCATTTCTACCCACCCCCTCCCCCACACCTACTAGGCCATTTGGGGAATGCGCCAGAAGTATACGCTCCTCCCCCATTCAGCCTACAAGACCCCGCATGGCCTACAGCAGATGCTGTAGATGAGCTGTACCTCAGATGGCCGATTGCCCAGCCCCGCCGATCAACCGACCATTGAAGCTGATCGATTTCTTCTAAGGTGAGGCGCGAGCGGATGGCCGATCGGCGAACTGAACAAGGGCAACAGCGAACCGGCCACTGGTTCCTGTGGGCGGTCAGCATTCCCACAGTCGGGATACTCGTGCTAGCAGCGGCGAACACACCGAGGCTTATCGTGCGGCCTGAAGTCGGAACGCTAGGCGACCTGATTCTCTGGACTCTCGCGGTTGCAGGGGTTGGCTTGTTTCCCGTGCCCGTTTCGCGACGGCTACACCTGAATCTGAACTATCCAATTCTGCTCGGTGTTGCGATGCTATATCCCCCTGTGACCGCTGCTTGCGTCGCGATGGTGGGATCCTTCGATCCACGCGAGCTTCGAGGAGAGATCAGCGCAACGAAGACAATCTTCAATCGTGCTCAATACGCTCTGTCTCTCTTGATTGGGAGCGCAGTTTTCCATGCTCTCGCTTCAGTAACAGGCCCCCTATACTTCGTGGTTCCTAGTGTCCTTCTTGCGACCGCGGCGGACTACGTGGTGAATGTTGGGCTCGTTACGTCAGCGATGCGCGCTCTCTATGCCACGCCGTTCCACGAGGTTCTAGCCCGACTCAGACTGGGCGGTCTCCGCGAGTTTCTCTTGAACTACATTGGCCTCGGATTTGTTGGGCTGGTCATGGCCCGCTTGTTTCTGTCGGTTGGAATGTGGGCTGTTGTTGCCTTCATCCTCCCATTGGCCTTCGCTAGGCAAATGTTCTTTAGGAATCTTGCATTGGAAGAAGCGCACAAGGAGCTCAAGGAGCGGCAGGATGTTCTGCGCGCCCTGTCGAATCGGATGGCGGAGGAACGGCAGGACGAGCGGATGCGGATCGCGGAGTACCTGCACGATGACCTCGCGCAGATGCTGTTCCGCCTCACCCTCCAGGCAGAGATGGCGAAGAAGCGGCTCGGACAGGGCGATACGATCGCCGCCACGCGCGATCTGGATGGCATCCTCGTCACCAAGCAACAGACCTCGGACGCCGTCCGTGCTCTGATCCGAGATCTGCACCGCTCGCCCATCGGCCGGCATGGACTGGCCGAGGCACTCGAGAGCTTCGCCGAGGACATGAGCAGGGGGCCAACCCGGGTCGGCACCCACATGGTCGATGTCTCTCTCCCCCCGCCGATCACCCTCCTCATCTACCAGATCGCCCGCGAGGCCACGATGAACGCCCTCAAGCACGCCGAGGCGACCAAGATCGACATCTCCCTCACCGAGATCGACGACGGCGTCGCCCTGACGATCCAGGACGACGGCAACGGCTTCGACACCAGCGCCCCCCAGCCGGAGGGCCACTTCGGCTCGGTCATGATGCGGGAGCGAGCCCTGGTCGCCGGTGGGACCTACTCGCGAGAGAGCGCTCCCGGCCAGGGCACCACCATCACCGCCACGTTCCCGCGGGTGTGGGTGGAGGAAGGGACACAGCTCGAGGGCGAGAACGGACATCGCAGCATCGTCCCGGCCCGGCCGCCGGTGGGGGCCACGATGGGACCCCAGGCGATGACCCCGCTGAGGGACGGTACCGACAACTGGGGCCCTGTCGAGCAGCTCGCATCGCTGGCTGTTACGGAGGAGGAGACGGAGCCCGAGCCGGCGGAGAGTCCCGGAACTCGGCCCGTTCGGACCTGACGCTCGAGGGATCCGGCGAGGTCGGTTCCGGCTCCGCGACTTCCCAGCCCGAGTCGCTTCCGTCCCGGCCAGCCCCGGGCCGGTGCCTGCCCGCGGGCCCCTTGGTCGCAGCGGCGATCACCCATGTAACCCCCACGAAGAACAGGACGTCGCCGACCGAGAGGACCAGC
The DNA here is from genome assembly GCA_036505655.1 of Chloroflexota bacterium. Classification (GTDB taxonomy): domain Bacteria; phylum Chloroflexota; class UBA6077; order UBA6077; family SHYK01; genus DASXTD01. The sequence continues at coordinate 1,340 of DASXTD010000183.1, read as the reverse complement.
CGGACGGGCGTGCCCAGGGGGATGACGTCGGTCAGTGGGATCAGCACGTCGTCGGGGCGCTGGAGGTGGTGCTTGGCCCCTCCATTTCGCTTCAGGTCGTTCAGGATCGCCGGGTTCCGGGACCCGTAGGCCTGCTCGATGGCGGGCTTGCTCACCGGCATCCCGCCGTTGATGGCGATCACCACCACGTTCAGGGCGAACCCCACCGCGATGATCCAGAAGCCCGGCAGCCGGATGTTCGCGGCCACGAACCCCAGCAGCACCATGTAAGAAGCGATCAGCAGACCCACCGCCAACCAGTGGTCGAGCTGGCCTCGCATCGAGGGGACGGGGACGAGCTGGAGCGCCAGCCCCAGGAGAGCGAGCGGCCACCATCGCAGCCGGATCTCGGCGAGCTGGCGGATGCTCCCGCCCATGATGAGCCCCACCAGCATTCCGGCAACGATCGCGCCCAGGACGAGGATCATGGCTCCTATCAGGCTACGCGGGCGGCGCCCGCGAATCGAGCCCGAACGCTCCGCCGGTGTGAGTAGAGTCCGTCCCGTGGCTCGAATGGTCCCGTTTCCCATGCTGCCCACGACGAGCTCTGCGGAGCGGCGACTGTATGAAGGGTTCCTGGCCCAGCTCGCCGACGAGTACGTCGTCTACCACAGCGTGGATTGGGTTCTGGGGGCGCCGGAGCCCGGTGCGGGGCCGATCCAGGGCGAGGCCGACTTCCTGATCGCCCACCCCGACGACGGGCTGCTGGTCCTGGAAGCGAAGGGCGGCGAGCTCTCGTACGACCCGAAGACCCGACGGTGGATCCAGTCGGGACGGAGCGGCCGCCACCACCTGGACGAGGACCCCTTCCACCAGGCCCGCGACGAGATGCACTCGCTGGTGGCGATCCTGTCGCACCAGCCCGGTTGGGACCGATGGAAGCCGTCCTACGGCTACGGCGTGGCATTCCCCGATGGCCTGTACCAGCACGACGCCCATCCGGCGGCCCGAGCGGCATGGGCGATCGACCGGGACGACATGGATCGGCTGGCCGAGCGGGTGAAGGAGGTCATGGGGGTGTGGCGGCACGCCGGCCGCCGGTTCGGGGCCGAAGGCATGGAGGCCCTCCAGAACGCCCTCGGCCTTCGGGTTGAGATCCGCACCCCCCTCAAGCTGCGGTTCGACGAGGAGGACCGCCGCATCGTCGAGCTGACCCAGGACCAGACCTACGTCCTCTCCTACGTGACCAAGCGCCATCGGGCGGCCATCGTGGGGCCGGCCGGGTCGGGCAAGACCACCCTGGCGCTCCAGGTGTCGAGGCGGCTGGCCTCCGCCGGCAATCGGACCTTGCTCACCTGTTT
>DASXTD010000182.1:0-5766 GCA_036505655.1 Chloroflexota bacterium | reverse complement strand
GGGAGCTGCGCGGCCGGCGAAGGGCTGGGCAGCGGCGGTGCTGCCGCCTGTGGAGAAATGGGCGTGGTGCTCCCTGAGCCGCCGGGCGTTAGATGGAGTGGCGGTAGCGCAGCCGTCTGACCATCGTATGCTACTAATATTTTGAGGTCAATCCAAAGCGCATCGCCCCAACGAAAATCCAGGCGCAGCCTACCGTCAATGCCTGACTCCGAGGTCTGAATGCGGAACTCCGGGTGTCGAGTGTTGCCCCGGGCGGTCGCCGCCGACCATTCGTAGCGCTTGATCTGAGCACCGGCCACTGCCAACTCCGCAGTATCGACGAGTGAAATGGCAAGGTGCTGCCAGTCGTCCGCCCCGTCTGCAGAAATCGCGGTGCGGGTGCCAGTGGGATCCAGAGCCGCATGGGTGGTAAACGACCAGGTGTAGGTACGCGTGCCCAGGCCGGCACAGGAGGCGCTGACCTGGGGAGTGTAGGTTGTGGATGGATCCAGGGGACGTTGCGGCAGGAGAAGCACAGAGTCGATCGTGCGCGTCCCACCCGTTGCGGTGACCACTGTCCCGGGTTCAACGAGATAGATGGGAACTGGCTGGCTACCTTTGCTCAGGTTGGCCTCAACGTTTTCAGGGTTACAACCCCAAATATCTAACGTGATCGGATACCCGACCTTGGCGCTAGGGTCCAGACCAGGCACGGCCGTCAGGGGATTGGGAACCTCGTTTCCCAGAAACGCGAGCGGAACATTTCTTTGTCCGTCTGCCGGATAGATCACCGGCCTGGGTTGACCTCTCCATCGGCCGCCGCTGGAACTGAGGTCGAAAACCCAGAAGTCGCCGTCGCCTCCTATCCCTATGCTCGTAAGGGCTGGCGCCAGCATCCCGTGGCGGTGGAGCGGGACGTCCACCAGGTTGCGCACGGCGATGTCTGCGCTGCTCGGTCCCTGCGCAATATTGGTGCGGGGCGCCACAGCGGCCCCCTCGCTCGTGTAGCCAGGGGCGCCGAACCGCTCGGTGTGAACGTTCAGACCGGCAATGGTCGGGCTATCTTCGTTGAGAGTGAGGTAGTGGGCGTGAAGCTGCGCCGCGTTGCTTGGATTGAGGCTCACCGGACTCAGGCCCGCCAGTTGGCGGAGTCGGCTCAGCTCATCGACCGCCGAATCGGACGAGCTCGCCGTATCAGCATGGGCAACACCGCTAATAACCGGTAACAAACAGGCACTAACGCTCACAGCTGTCGCGAGGAGGGCGTGCAACCACCCACGCTTGGGTTGTGCTGAAAGGCCTCGGTCGCTCATGGAGTGGGGCGATTGTACAGGAGTTTGGCGAGGCTTGATGCAGAAGTGTCGTAGTGAGCGGGTTTATACTAGCGGGCGGGCGCCAGGCATGCTTCGGCGTTGTGCCTCCACCATCCCGCTTGGTGCGTGGGACCTCCCGCAGATCAAAGTATTCGCATCACCCGAGCCTTGCGCATCGCGGATTTCGCCCGCGTCTAGACCCAGCGCTGGAGGGAGAGCAAGATGAGCGTGAAGATCGGCATCAACGGATTCGGTCGGATCGGCCGTCAGGTGTTGAAGGCTATCAAAGAGCGGCATCCGGGCGAAATCGAAGTGGTCGCCATCAACGACCTGACCGACTCCAAGACGAACGCCCATCTCCTCAAATACGACAGCAACTACGGTCGCTACCCCGGCACGGTCGAGGCGTCGAATGGTGACCTGATCGTGGACGGCGACCACGTCAAAGTCTTCTCCGAGCGTGATCCCGGCGCCATTCCCTGGTCGTCCGTCGGCGCATCTATCGTGGTCGAGTCCACGGGTCTCTTCACAGACGCTACCAAGGCAGCCGCCCACCTGAAGGGCGGCGCCAAGAAGGTGATCATCAGCGCGCCGGCCCGAAACGAAGACATTACGTTCGTCCTCGGCGTGAACGAGAAAATGTACGACCCCGCCAAGCACCAGGTCGTCTCCAATGCTTCCTGCACGACCAACGGCCTGGCGCCGGTCGCCAAGGTGCTGTTCGATAACTTTGGCATCGAGCGCGGACTTCTTACCACGGTTCATTCGTACACCAATTCGCAGCGGCTCCTGGACATGGCTACTCCCGACTTGCGTGATGCCCGAGCTGCCGGCCAAAACATAGTTCCGTCCGCGACTGGCGCCGCCCGCGCCCTCGGCCTAGTCATTCCGGAATTGCAGGGCCGATTCAATGGCATGTCGTTCCGCGTGCCCACCTCCACCGTTTCGGTCATCGATTTTGTCGCTGACCTGGAAAAGTCCACCAGCGTGGAAGAGATCAATGCCGCCATGAAGAAGGCCGCCGAAGGGCCTTTGAACGGAATCCTGGATTACAGTGTTGAGCCGCTGGTCTCGAGCGACCTCAAGGGTGACACCCATTCGTCCATCTTTAGCTCGCTGGACACGATGATGGTGGGTGACAAGATGGTGAAGTGCGTCTCCTGGTACGACAACGAGTGGGGCTATTCCTGCCGCGTGGCTGACTTGGCCAACTTCATGGCCAGCTTCATGGAAGGATAAAGGGTCCCGCCCAGCCCTCTACGAGGGACAGCGGCGGGGACCCGTTTTGCCTCTCCCTCTGGGAGAGGCCGGCCGCCGGGGCGAAGCCCCAAGGACGGGTGAGGGCGAACGTCATTGGCCAAGAAAACCATTCGAGATATTGACCTAGCGGGCAAGCGCGTTCTCGTGCGCGTCGACTACAACGTGCCCCTTGACCACGGAAGGGTTGCGGACAGCACGCGCATTCGCGAGACAGTCCCCACCATCCAGTACCTGCGCGAGACCAATTGCAAGATCGTATTGGTCTCGCATCTGGGACGGCCGGACGGAAAGCCCGCTCCGACGCTGAGCCTGAAGCCGATCGCCGGAGAGCTCGAGAAGCTGCTGGGGGCTCCCGTAGCGTTCGCGACCGACATTGTGGGTCCATCGGCGCAGGCAGCCGTCCGAGCGATGCAAGCCGGGCAGGTCTTGCTCCTGGAAAACGTTCGCTTCGACGCGCGGGAGGAGGCCAACGATCCCGGGTTCGCGCGCGAGTTGGCCCAGTTCGGTGACGTCTATGTGAACGATGCGTTTGCCACCGCGCATCGCGCTCACGCATCGACCGCCGGATTGGCGGCGTACCTTCCCGCGGTGGCCGGCTTGCTCATGGAAAAGGAGCTGGAGCACCTGGGAGCCATCCTCGAGAATCCGAAGCGGCCGTTGGTCGCTGTGATCGGCGGGGCCAAGGTCTCCTCCAAGATTGGTGTGCTGCTGAATCTGCTGCCGCGCCTGGACCGGTTGATGATCGGCGGCGGGATGGCCTGTACCTTCTTTCGGGCCAAAGGCCTCGAGATTGGCAAATCGCTGCTGGAAGAGGAGCACGTCGGTCTGGCGCACCAGATCATGGAAGAGGCCGGGCCGCGGCTGGACCTTCCCATCGAGGTGCTCACGGCGTACAAGATCGACGAGGAATCAGTGACGCACATGGTGGACATGTACCGCATCTCCTCGGAGATGGCAGTGGCAGACATCGGACCTCGGTCCGTGCAGAGGTTCGCGGAGGGTTTTGCTACTGCTGGGACCATTCTGTGGAACGGACCGATGGGCGTGTTCGAGATTCCGCGGTTTGCCAAGGGGACGGCCGGAGTGGCTCAGGCGGTTGCCGCGAGCCCTGCAATCAGCGTGATCGGTGGCGGCGACACCGTGGCGGCCATCGAAAAGTACAGCGATCCTTCGAAATTTACGCACATCTCGACTGGCGGCGGTGCCTCGCTCGAATTCCTGGAGGGGAAGACCCTCCCGGGCGTCGCCGCACTTCAGGATCGGTAACTCACTATGCGCTTACCCATTGTGGCTGGCAACTGGAAGATGAACACGACGGTCCCCGAAGCGACGGCGCTCGTGGACGCCATGTTGAGCGATCTGCCCTTCATCAACGGCGTGGAGAAGGTGGTGTGTCCGCCGTTTATCTCGCTGGACGCGGTCCGCAGCCGCTTGCTCGGCACGGGCGTGCTGGTAGGCGCCCAGAATGCCTACTGGGAGCCGAAGGGCGCGTTTACTGGGGAAATTGCCGCTGCGATGCTGAGCGGCCTGGTGGATTACGTGATTGTCGGCCATTCCGAGCGGCGGCGCCTGTTCCAGGAAGCCGACGATGCCGTTAACCGCAAGGTGCAGGCAGTGCTGGGGGCCGGGCTCAAGGTCATCCTGTGCGTCGGAGAGGACCTGGAAACCAACGAGGCAGGCAGAACCCAGGCATTCGTGGAGGCGCAGGTCAGGGCGGGCCTGGATGGCGTGACATCGCTCGACTCGCTGGTCATGGCCTACGAGCCGATCTGGGCTATCGGCACCGGCAAGGCGGCTGCGCCCGACGATGCCGGGCGAGTAGCAGGCCTAATTCGGCGCGTCGCGGGCGAGCTCTATGGGGCGGACGCCGCCGACGAGCTGCGAATCCAGTACGGCGGCAGCGTGACCCCCGAGGTATTCCCTGGGTTTGCCGCCCATCCCGACCTCGACGGAGCACTGGTCGGCGGCGCGAGCCTCCGCGGTGACACCTTCACCGCCATCGTGCGCCAGGCCGCCGAGGCGGCGGCCTCCTAAGGCGAGCGTAGCGTCAAGCGGAGCGGCATCGGTCAGTCTTGAGAAGAGTTCGAGTGGCGGCCGTCAAGACGAGCGGAGCGGCATCGGGAACCAATCTTGAGAAGAGTTCGAGTGGTGGCCGTCAAAGGCGCTTCGGCTAGAATCCGAGACCCTCGCAAGTCGGGCTCAGGCGTGGCATGCAGCCGGGGTGGCGGAAAGGCAGACGCAGCGGTCTTAAAAACCGCGGCCCGCAAGGGCGTGCGGGTTCGAATCCCGCTCCCGGCACCTAGGTCGCAGAGCGTTAGGCTCCGCTCGCTTGCTTAGCTGGTCCATTCCCACTCGTGCGCGTTCCAGCTCCAGTCGCGGCCATGAGTGAAGGTCCCGGTGGCGCTGGCTGAACGGGTCGGCCCGCGCAGCTCAGCCACGCGGACCATCGGAGAAACGGAGAAGTACGTAAAGTACGTGGGCAGCTCCTGGCTGATCAGTTGCTGCATGCGGACGAGCTGGCGCGTGCGTTCATTTCGGTCCAGCGTCACCAGGAAGGATCCGTACAGTCGATCATACTCAGGGTTAGACCATCCGGCCCGGTTGGTGCCGGTCCATCTATTTTCGGGCGTCCCGATTTCACCGCTGGTCCAGTCTCGTTCGAAGCGTGAGCCCCCGTACGCCTGAATTCCCGGCCAGGTCGCCCGATCCTGGCTTGACCGCACTTGCGCCGAACGCAACACCGACGGCCGAACCTCGATGCCTGCCCGCTTCCAGCCGTCGACCAGGATGTCTTGAACGCGCTCGAACTCGGATCCCTCACCTTGCGTAATGTGGTCGAAGGAGAATCGTTCGCCCGCGTTATCGACGAAGATTCCATCTGAGCCCCTGGTGTAGCCGGACTCGTTCATGAGCCTCTCGGTCGCACGGAGGTCAAGCGGGTAGTGAGCGACAGCAGCGTTGACGTCGGAGTAGAACGGCTCGATTGGCGGCACTATGGACTCAGCCATCGTGCCTCGGCCGTCGAACACCCCATCGTTGAGCGCTTGCCGGTCGAGAGAATGCGCAATGGCTTGCCGCACCAGGATATTCAGCAGCCCGGGATTCCCCATGTATTCGGGCCGCAGCTGCACCCACTCACTCTGGGCACCCCCCAAATCGAAGGCCACTGATCCTTTGCCTGCTGCCGCCCAATCGTTCTGCAGCTGCTGGGCTT
>DASXTD010000181.1:0-3404 GCA_036505655.1 Chloroflexota bacterium | reverse complement strand
ATGACTTCGGCCAGGACGTTCGGGGTGTCCTTGACCTCGGCGAAGAAGTCGATGTCGTCGTTAGAAGCGCCAGATGGAGACCAGGACAGGTCGGTAGCAACGACCTTGGCGCCTTCGCGCAGGAACCCGCGCACGTACTCGCGGCCCATGCCGCGCGCGCCGCCCGTGACCAACACCACCTTATCTTTTACGCCCATGATCCCCCCTCCCAAGTCCCGATGATCGGGATTATAGGCAGCGGAGCGGCCTCGGGACGCGAGTCGGAGAGACCCGACCCAGTCACGGCCGTCAAAGGGCTAGGGCGCGGTGGTTAGCTCCGGGCGGGGTCTGCGCTCCGTCTGGCTCCTATTCAGGAGACTGCGAACGTAGTAATAGGCAGGCACCGCAGCCACCAGCACCAACAACGCTATCTGGACGGCAGTGGTCTCCCAGGTCGGGTAGAGCCCCACGAAGGCATTGGAAGGCAGGTAGTCCGCCGAGGTGGCCCTCAACACGCCGCCTACCTGGAGCGCATGGATGCCGGTGCCGACAAATTTGAATGCGAGGTAGTAAACGAGCGCGCTGGCCGTGAGGAAGAAGGGACGAATCGGCAGGTTCACCCCGAACACAAACATCACGACGCCTATCGCAGCAAGGCCGATTGCTCCCGCGGCGAGGCCGGTTACCAGGTCGCCAAAGCTGATCGAAGGCGCGATCCCGAGATAGAACAGCGCGGTCTCGCTGCCTTCCCGGAACACGGCCAGGAATGAGATCAGCCCCAGCGACACCAGACTCTTGCGAGCCAGGGCAGTCATGGTCTTGAGGCCCACGTAGCGGTGCCAGGCGCTGAGGTTGGCCTTAGAGTGCATCCAGAAACTCACGTAGATTAGCATGGCGGCGGCGACCAGGCCCGTCACTCCTTCGAGGACCTCACGGTTCTGGCCCATGGATGCCTGGGCAAAGACGATATTGATGACGAGTGCGATGATCAGGCTAGCTACGACGCCCGCGCCAGATCCGGCCCAGATCCAGCGGGCCTTGTCTCCATTACCCGATCTCTGCAGAAAGGCGAGCGTCGCGCCCACCACCAGCAGAGCCTCCAGACCCTCTCGGAAAAGGATGATGGCGGCGTCAAATATTCCGTAGCGGGTACTCTCGGCCGCGATGGGTGCCAGGTCCGCTTTCATTCGCAGCATGATGGCCCGCGCCTGCGCCGCGTCAGGCGGCTGGATGGTCAGTAGCGTGCTCGCCTTCGCCATGTTGTTCTCGGTGTCGGTGTAGACCTGAGACGATTTGGCCTTGACCAGCCCTTCCACATCAGTCCAGTCGCGACGGAAATCGTCTATTTCCTGGTTGGCCCGGGCGACGTCGCCGCTATCGAGAGCTGCTATGCCTTGATCGAGCTCCCCCATAATTGTGCTCAAGCCGACTTGCGGACTGGTGCTGGAGAGAGGCTGCGGCTCACCCTGCCCAGCACTCGCGATGTAGTCATCGCACTGAGAATCCAGCGCTTGTAGTGCGCTCTTCGCGGCGGCCGGGTCCACTGGATCGCCTGCCAGCGCACGTTTGACACTTAGCATGGCCGCTTCGATCGCACGGTAGCTATCCCGCGATGCGGCCCGAACCCCATCTTCGATGTCAAACCACCCATCATCGAACGCCTGGTACTCGGCGCGAGCAGCGGCCACATTCCCGGCGTCTAGCTGAACGACCGCTCTATCGATGCGTTGGACTAGCTTAGCCACCTGTTGAGTGGATTCGCTGGCGTGCACCGTGCTGGTAAAGACGCCCAGGAGTAAGAAAACGGAGAGGACCGAAAGGAACCGATGGGTATGCATGTCTCGTCCCGCGATCATTCTGTCGAGGCTGGGAATCGGTTGTAGCCTCTGCTGAGGGTCGATATTAGCCTACACTAATATTACTGTCAAGCGGGCAAGGCCCGCTGCTGTTCGGGCATGCGTCTTGGTCGCCCACTCAATAAGAACTCGCCCCGTCGGCTGGGGGGACCGGCCGCTTACAACCCGCGGCGGGGACAGAAGGCGCGGAGGCCGCACTCGGAGCATGCCGGGCGGCGAGCCATGCAGATTCGGCGACCGTGCCAGATCATCGCGTGGCCGAACCAGATCCAGTCTTTCTTCGGAATCAACGCTATCAAATCCTGCTCGATCTTGACCGGATCGTCCTCATCCGAGAGGCCCAATCGGTAGGAGAGCCGATGCACGTGCGTGTCTACCACCACGCCGCTGGGAATCCCGTAAGCCGTGCCGAGGACCACATTCGCGGTCTTGCGCGCGACGCCACGGAGCTTTACCAGCTCTTCCAGGGACCTGGGCACCTGGCCCCTGTGGCGCTCGACCAGCATTTGAGCGGTCCGCCGAACCGACATCGCCTTCTGGCGGAAAAAGCCGGTCGGCTTGATCTGATCCTCGAGCTCGGCCTGGCTCACCTGGGCAAAATCAGCGGCCGTGGGATATTTCGGGAAGAGGGTCGTGGTGACCTCGTTGACCCTGACGTCGGTGCATTGGGCCGACAGGATGGTTGCCACCAGCAGCTCGAGCGGATTGGAGAAACGCAGCTCGCAGTCGGCGTCCGGATAAAGCTCTTTGAGGCCCTTAACGACCTTGCGCGCCTGACCCTTGCGGTTTGCGAGTGTGGTTGCAGCCATGAGGCCCAATTATAGGAAGGAGCTAGTCAAATACCGTTTGCGAGTAGGGCGCGACGTCGATGAAGGCCTCGACCACGCTCGGGCCGCCGAGGCTCATCGCCCAGTCCAGGGCGTCGCTGAGCTCATAGAGGTTGCGGGCCGGGCGGCAGGGCACGCCGAAGTAGTGAGGCGGCGACTCCACGGGCTCGCCCAACCGCACGCCGTGGAGCGGATAGTCGCCGTGCTCCTGCTTCACTTTCATCAGGCCTAACCAACCATCGTTGAGCACGATGACCGGTACGGCCAGGTTCAGCCGTCGAGCCATGGCCAGCTCGCCTACTGTCATCTGGAAACCGCCGTCTCCGATCACAGCCAGCACCGCGCTTTGAGGGTGCACCAGCCTGGCAGCGTAGGCCGCCGGTATACCAAAGCCCATCGACGACCAGCCATTGGTGGTCAAGCAGGTCCATGGCTCGTCGGTCTGCCACTGGGTACCGACCTGGTGGGTGTGAGCGCCGATGTCGCAGGTCAGAATGCCGTTCGCCGGCAGCTTTTCGCGCACGAGATCGACCACATGGTGGGCGGCGAACACCGAGCCCGCGGGTCGGAGGGCGGCAGCGAGCCGGTTGCGATACGCGGCGAAGTCGTCACGAACCCACGCGTTCGGAATCGGCGTGAGGTCGGCGAGGCCTCGGATCCCATCATCCATACGGTCCATAGCATCGATCGGGGCTGCCACCCCCACCCTAACCCTCCCCCGTCCGAGGGGGAGGGGATCAAT
>DASXTD010000180.1:0-2299 GCA_036505655.1 Chloroflexota bacterium | reverse complement strand
TAGGAGGCCAGGCCGGCCTCGATCACTGCCCGAACGTCGTCGATCAGCTCTTCTTCGTGGCGACGGATATCGACCTTAACCATGTCCGCGCCGGCCTCTTTGAAGAGCTTGCTCGCCGCTTCGACGGCTTTCGGCCCATCGAAACAGGGCTGCCGCGGCATGTCGATGCTCACAACCGCCTTCTCGGCGCCCCGGGCCACTGCGCGGGCGAAGGGCAGCATGTCCTCCACCGTGGTGTCATCCGGCGTGTCCTGACCCAGAAGGTAGCGCCCCAGACTATCACCAACTGATAGGAGCTCGGCGCCTGCCCGTTCGCAAATCCTGGCCATCTGGAAGTCATAGACCACCGCCGCGGCAATCTTCTTGTGGTCCCGCTTCATTTGCTGGAGGTCGCCAACCGTCAATCGAGCCACAGGGCCCTCCCCAATCTTCGCAAGGTCGCGAGACTATAGACGTTCGTTAGAACAGGCGCAGGGCAGTGAACCGGTCAGCCGTGCGGGACACGCTGGGACCCACCGGGCCGCTCGTATAATCGGCGGAGCGCCTGCACAGTGCGGACGGACCCGCCGCGGCCCAGGAGGACAAGATGGCAGAGATCGTATTAGGGCTCGGCACCTCTCACGCACCGAGCCTCCATCACGGCCCCGAAAGATGGGATGGTGGCAAACGGGACATGTCCAATCCAGCGGGCGGCGGCATGAAGATGGACCTCGATATCGACGCCATGATCAAGGAACGTGAGTCCTGGATTCCTAAGCAGCTCACCTTCGACGTGCGCAAGCAGCGTTATGACAGCGCCTGGGCGGCGATCAACCGGCTCAGCGACGTGTACCGTGAGGTGAGCCCCGATGTGTTCGTCGTGATTGGCGACGATACCCATGAAGTGTTCATGCCCGAGGAGCATATCCCAGCGTTTGATGTTTTTTGGGGTAAAAACCTGCCCTACATGCCCCACTCAAGTCGAGTGGGGCCCGATCAGCTCGTTCTGCGTGATCTAGAAGGCGAGCCAGACCTCGGTCAGCATCTCGTCAAGTCCCTACTCGCTTCTGGATTCGACGTCTCCTCAACCCGCAAGGTGCCCGAAGGGCGCTACATCGGACACGCCTTTGACTTCGTGTATGGCTGCATCCTGCGAGAAGAGGTCGGCCCCCACGTCCCCTTGTGGCTGAACACCTACTACCCACCCAATCAGCCCACCCTCAGGCGTTGCCACGAGCTGGGCCGTGAGCTCCGCCGCGCAATCGAGAGCTGGGACTCGGACAAACGGGTCGCCGTAATTGCCACCGGGGGCATGAGCCATCTCGTGCTCGATGAAGAGATGGACCGCACGCTACTCGGCGCCATGCAGGAAAAAGACGAGGAGCGCCTGGCGACGGCCTACCCTGAGAGCGCGTTCACTTACGGAACATCCGAGATTCGCAACTGGATTGTGCTCGCGGGCGCGATGGCCGACGGCAGCGCAGAAATGAATCTGCTGGCCTACGAGCCGATGTACCGCTCCCCGGCCGGCACCGGCTGTGGGTGCGCCTTCGCCTACTGGCGCTGATACCCGAGCGTCGTTCTAGGAGACGTACTCGGGCCGTTGGAGCTGCGGCGTGACGCCGTTGGCCTTGCACTCCTCGAGCCACGTGTCATAGATGGCTTGATCCTCAAGCTCGTACGGGATCCCGCCATCGAAGTCTTCTGAATCCTGGCGGTACTCCTGCTTGTAGCGGAGCCGGGGACCACCCTTGCTCCAGTCAAGATCGCCCAGGCGGAGCGCCAGGAACGAGCATGGCCCCGAGCCCGTGTTGAAGTGCTGGTGATACTCGCCGTCCCGCGGCGACAAGACCGTCCCCTCTTTCCAGTCCACTCGGGTGTAAGGCTCGCCCTCTGACCACAGAAGGGTGTAGCCCTGGCCATTCAGAATCGTCACGTGGGCGCCCACACCGTGACAATGGGCCTTCTTATAAGTCCCGCTCGGCCACTGGCTAATGTGGCACTGCATTGAGTTATTACCGAGAACGAACTGAACGCTCTGGACGCCCAGGCCCCGCGTGCTCGGCCCCGTCCGAGCGGATTCCATCTCGAACGTGCGGACGTTCGGCACAAAGTTCGTTCGCCACTGGTTGCCATCTTTGTGGCCCGGGTCGGTGAAGAAGTTTTCCTCGCCGTTGTAGCGGTCCGCAAACACAAAGTCATTTTCGAAGGCGAACGCCGGGTCGCGGGCAATGTTGAGCATCATGGGCGCCGCGGTTACCGCCCACAGGCGGGCGGGCTTGTCCCCATCCAGGTTGAAGTGCTGGTAATAGCAATTGAG
>DASXTD010000179.1:0-3229 GCA_036505655.1 Chloroflexota bacterium | reverse complement strand
TAATGAAAGAGAATCCGGTCACCCTTTTGCAGGCCAGTGAGCAACCAGCCGAGGCGGTCCACTATCGCAGTCTTGGTTGCTCGGGAGTCGGTCACGAGCCGTATGTCCCCCATCGCGAAGCCGCACGGTTTCACCAGGAAGCTGGCCATGTCAGTCACGTCGTTCACGCACCCGTTCAGGGGCGCTCCCGGATAGGCATTGATTCCAACCAGCAGGGCTCGGTTCATCGGAATGCTCCTCTTCCTGACTTCGATTGCGTCACTGGTGTCTGGATCTGACGCGAAATCTAAGGCAGCGAGCCTGGGTTGCGCATGTGGAGAAATGCACATCTTGGATGCACATTTTGGTTCCAGCGAACTCTATGGGCGTGTTTGCAGACGCTGGAGGCATTGGTAGGGCATGTGGGGGCGTACGACAACTGGGAGAAACCCCAGTTCACCAATTGGTTATTCGCTCTAGCCTGCGTCGACGAGTAGCAAGAGCCGTTGGCGCAAGGCTTGCCAGCGCTGGGTAGAGGACAATACTCCTGATGAGCATTCTTTCAATCGGGCAGATCGGTGTGTCCTTCGGCGCCAACGACATCCTGCGTGGAATTTCCGCCGAAGTTAACGCCTCCGATCGTATCGGGCTGGTGGGGGCGAACGGGGCCGGGAAGACCACGCTGCTGCGAGTGCTGGCGGGCGCGCTGCCGCCCACAGCGGGACGCCGGAACGTCGCGCGCTCGATTCGCACCGCGCTGGTGGAGCAGGTGGCGTCGGTGGCGGATCCGACGAATACAGTGATGCAGGAAGCGCGGTCGGCGATCGCCGACGTGCTCGACCTCGAAGCGCAGCTCCAGGAAGCGTCGGAGCGTCTCGGCGGCGATCACCCGGAGCGCGACGAGCGATATTCCACGCTGCTGAATTTGTTCGAAGCCCGCGGCGGGTTCACCTATCCGAGCCGGATCGAGCAAATCTTGATCGGCCTGGGTTTTCGCGAGCCTGACTGGGACAAGCCGGTTGAGGTATTGAGCGGGGGACAACGCGGGCGGCTGGCGCTGGCGAAAGGGCTCCTGGCGCAGCCCGACCTGCTCCTGATGGATGAGCCGACCAACCACCTGGACCTGGCGGGGCTCCGCTGGCTCGAAGGATTTGTCAGCCAATGGAAGGGGAGCCTCATCGTCACGTCCCACGATCGCTACTTCCTGGACGCCGTCGCCACCCGGATCTGGCTTCTCGAAGATGGCCGCATGACCTCTTACCCAGGCAACTACTCCAGGTTCGAACAGCTGCGCGCCGCAGAGCTGGATGATCTCGAAAAGCGGTACGAGGCCCAGCAGGCCGTCATCGCCAAAGAAGAAGCCTTCATTCGGCGCTACGGCGCAGGGCAGCGGGCCCGTGAGGCGGCCGGCCGAGCTAAGAAGCTAACGCACCTGGAGCGCCTTTCAGCGCCGGCCGATCAGAAGACCGTAAGTCTCAAGCTGACCGCTGCCCGCAGCGGCGACATCGCGCTCCGAGCGGGCGGGTTGGCGGTGGGGTACGCGAACCGGACGATCATCAACGCGGGTGACCTGGAGGTTATGCGGGGGGCACGGATCGCCGTGATCGGGCCGAATGGCTCGGGCAAATCGACGCTGCTGAAGTCATTAGCGGGTGAGCTGCCGCCTTCCACTGGCAACGTGACGCTTGGCAGTCGGGTGGAAATGGGCTTTTACCATCAAGAGGCCGAGAACCTGGACAGCGAAGCGACGGTGCTGGACGAGGTTTTAGGGTCAGCGCAGATCGATGGCCAGCAGGCGCGCGATTTCCTGGGTCGGTTCCTGTTTAGCGGGGACGACGTCGCCAAGCGCATCAGTCAGCTGAGTGGCGGGGAGCGTGGCCGGCTGGCCATCGCCAAGCTGGTGCTCTCCAAGGCCAACTTCCTGCTTCTGGACGAGCCAACCAATCATCTGGACATCGCGAGTAGGACGGCGCTGGAGGAAGCACTCGATGCTTATCCTGGCACACTGATTTTTGCCTCCCACGATCGGCGCTTGATCAACCGGCTGGCCAATCGGCTGTGGGTGCTGGGGGACGGGAAGCTCATCCAGGTGGATGGCGGCCTGGCCGAATACGAGCAGCTCCTCCGTCCTCAAGTAAGCCACGGAGCATCACCGACGCCGAAGCAAACCAAGGCCCCATTGCGCGAGCGGCCACTGTCCAGGTCAAAGACCGAGCAGCGTCTGGAACACGTGGAGGAACAGATCGCCTCGCTCGAATCGGCGTTGACCGTACTCGGGGGTGAGATTGAGGAAGCTGGGAAGCGCGCAGATCTGAAGAAGATCACCGAGCTGGGGACCCGCTTTGCCCAGAGTCAGGCCGAGCTCGATGATCTGTTCGCCGAGTGGGCGCAGCTCTCGGAGGCCATCTAATGAGCGAAGCGGGATCGGGTTTCAATAACCGAGGGGTGGACAAGTGAAGGCCGTCAAATGATCGCCAGGGCGGTCGGAGGGCGGGTCCACTATGCGTGGGCAGTGGTCGCGGTCACGTTCATCGTCATGGTCAGCTCGGCCGGGATTCGCTCGATCCCAGGGGTGCTGATCCTCCCCCTGGAGGGAGAATTCGGCTGGTCGCGGGCCGCCATCTCGGCTGCGGTTTCGATCAACCTGGTCCTGTATGGCTTGTGCGGGCCGTTTGCCGCTGCGGTGATGGAGCGGGTGGGCATGCGCACGATGATGATCTGCGCGTTGTCGTTGCTGGGGAGCGCGGTGCTCATTGCCACTCGGATTACGGATGTCTGGCAGCTGCAGCTGCTGTGGGGGGTGGTAGTCGGCATTGGCGCCGGCTCGATGGCTGGCTGGGTGGCCGCGTCGGTGGCGAATCGGTGGTTCGCGGAGCGGCGCGGGGTGGTGGTCGGCATACTCACGGCGGCCAACGCGACCGGCCAGCTCATTTTCCTGCCGACGGTCGCCTTCCTGGTCACGATGCAGGGCTGGCGAACGGCGGTCCTGGCGCCGGCACTCGTTATCCTGGCGGTGATCCCTCTGGTCTGGCTGGTGATTCGCAGCTTTCCCCGTGATGTGGGACTGCGTCCGTTCGGAGCGGCGGACAACGGACCACTGATCGAGCTTGCGCCACGGCTGGTGGGCAATCCGTTCAAGCGGGCGATCAACGTGCTACGCAGTGGCGTCAGGGATCGTGATTTCCTGTTGCTGGCGGGCAGCTTCTTTGTTTGCGGGGCGAGCACCAACGGCCTCATCGGTACCCACTTG
>DASXTD010000178.1:0-3877 GCA_036505655.1 Chloroflexota bacterium | reverse complement strand
CGAGCGACGACCAAGTATGTCGTCGATGGCCAGCAAAGATCACTCGCGCTGCTCGCGTTCTACCGCAACGAACTGAGGCTGTCGCGGCAGATTGAGTTGACGGACGCTGCGGGCCTCACATACGAACAACTACCACCGAACCTGCAGGGCAATTTCCTGTCCTACTTGTTAGAGTTCGACCAATTCGAAACCGGAAACGAAGAGGACGTTCGGGAGTACTTCCGCCGAATCAACTCATTCACGGCTCCTCTTAACGCCGAGGAGCAGCGGCATGCACGGTTCCAGGGCCCAATGAAGTGGTTCGTGCACCAGTTGACTGAACGATACGGCGAAACGTTCGTAAATTTGGGCGTACTGCCAAAGCAGAGTGTGGTTCGGATGGGCGACGCTAAGTTCATCGCGGAGATAGTCCACGCATTGCTGAATGGTGTCACCACTACGAGTAAGGGAAAGCTCGATGCGATGTACAAAGACTTCGACCGGGGGGATGAAGTTCCGGACGCAGCAAGGTTGCGCGCAGTCATAGAAGATGCGATTGAAACGATCCTTCAGTGGGAGGCCGTTCCAGGAAGCGCGATTGTGCGGACGAACGTCTTCTATTCATTAATGTTAGCTGTAATCTTGGTGCGGAAACGCTGGCAGACGCTTATCTCTTTGGTTCCCCAGTTGCCCCGAGGTGGGATCACGCAGACGGCGCAAGAGAACGTGCTTCGTCTCGCGGCTGCACTTAGTGAGCCGGATGTGTTCAGTGACTATCGACACTTCACGGCCGCCGCTGCAGAGAAGACGAATGTTAAGGCCCAGCGCGAGACCAGGATACAGTGGTTCGTTCGGGCGTTGACTGAGCGTTCGATTTGAGGGATGCGGGTCTCGCATGATCTTCGTGTGCTGCAGCGGGTGGGTATTCATCGACTGCTGCACCTCAGGGTCATCGCAGTAGAGTGCAGCCTCTCGACCTCCGGACTTTTTCGCGAATTGGCAGTTACCTACACGGTAATCGAGCTTGCGAACTTGTGGGCGTCGTTCTGCAGAAGTGTCTTCTTGTCCACCGCACTCCGCGCAAAGGATTCCACGGGCGCGCGGGTAATGCTACGTCCCGGTCCGCAGCCCCGTACGCTGGATGACGCCCTGACGATAGCAATTAGGCGTTTGCGCCCAGATCTTGACGACAGGGCGGCGCCTTGGGAGCCGAGGCACGAACCCGACTGGGTCAACCCTCATAACTTGCGCCACGCTCTGGTAGCGATTGGCGCTTCTAATCTCGCGCGCGTCAGCAGCGGTCTTAGAGTATGCGGCCATTCCCCTCAGGACGTCCAACTATTTCGAAACTTTTTTGCCCATAGGGGTAAACGGTCGGCCGGCCGTGTCCGCCCGGTGTTGGCAGGTTATTTGATTCCTCCAACAACCCGGCCCGCTGTGGCTGTTTTACGACCTGCTACCCACCTAGGCGCTGCGAGGCCCCAACCCTTGCTTCTCGATTGGATCGACGACATCCGAAATGCCGTAGGACTCATGATATGAGCCAAAGCCTTTCGATGGGAGTGACATTCGCCTCTTGGAGATCGCTTTCCGCTTCGGTTAGGGTGTCTGTAGTGAACAGTGAATAGTGAGTAGTAGACAGTGGAGGAGGATGACGTGGCGGCGGAGGAACAGAACGCGAACGAGGAGACGAGCCCTTCGGTACGGCCTTCGCGGAGAAGGCCTACTCAGGGCGATGCTTCGAGCAAGCCTCAGCACGAGCGGGGGGAGCGGGACGATGGTGCCCCGCTCGTCCTACGAGAGCCTCCCAGACGGGCCGTACGGCAGGACGAGCGGAACGGGACGTCCGAGGAGGGCGACCCGTCGATACGGCCTTCTGAGGGAAGGGCTACTCGGGGCGATGCTTCGAGCAAGCCTCAGAACGAGCGGGGGGAGCGGGACGATGGTACCCCGCTCGTCCTACGAGAGCCTCCCAGACGGGCCGTACGGCAGGACGAGCGGAACGGGGGGTCCGAGGAGGGCGACCCCTCGATACGCCCTTCCGAGGGAAGAGCTACTCGGGGCGAACGGGCTGGGGCGCCTCGGAAGTCGAGGAAGGGGATCGGCGGGCCGAAGACGCCGGAGGGGAAGGCGGTGGTGCGGCGGAACCCGATCAAGCATGGGGTGCTGGCGCAGACGCCGGTGATCCCGCTGGTGGAGCGGGAGGAGGACTGGGAGGAGCTTCAACGCGATATGCGGGAGTCGTTCGGCCTGAGGGGGGCGACGATGGAGGCGCTGGGGACGCGGGCGTCGATGCTGATCTGGCGGCTGAACCGGGTGGTGCGCTTCGAGACGGAGGCGATCGAGAACTACATCGAGGACGTGCCGGGAGACTGGCAGGCGAGCCGGCGGCTGGAGGGGCTGGCGACGCCGGAGTCGCCGTCGGCGGCGGACGTGCGGGAGATGGACCGGATGGTGTCGGCGCGGCTGATGCCGGACGACAGCACGATCGATAAGATCACGCGGTACGAGGCGCGGCTGCACCGCTACCTGTTGCAGACGCTGTACCAGATCACGGTGCTGCTGGGGCTGAAGCGGCGGGGAACGGGACACCTGTACGGCGTGCCGGAAATCGACCCGCCGGGCGCGGGGAACCGGGCCGGGCGGCAGCTTATGCCGCCGCAGAGGAAGTCGTTCCGTAAGGAGCTGATGGAGTAGGCTTGGCGTGCTAGCTGTTGCTGTTTGTGGCCGGTGGTGTGATGGCGGAAGGACGGGGCAACAGGTGGGGACTCGTGGTGACGACCTAGAAGAAGGCTTCTTATTGCGGGCGCTGGCAGAGGCGAATAAGGTTGAACGGCCGGGGTCCGGCGAGGATGCGGACGAGATCGACGTATTGCGCCGGCGCCTGCGAAAAGGATTGCGTAGGCAGCCGGGGGAGGTACGGGAGCTGCTGCGCCAGGCGGAATCGCTCTCGCGAATTACGGCGGCGGAGAACCGGATGTCGCCCCACAAGAGGGAGGAACTTGCGGAGAACCTCGGGGCGCTTCTCGAGCGCTTCGGGGATTTGGTGGCGCCACCGGACTGAGGACGGACAAGAGGCAGGGTCGAAGCTCGCCGGGAGGCATAACGGCTACGGAGGTCGGCCAGGGGGGTGCGCCCGCCATGGCATTGTAATCATGTATTGACCGCCAACCAAATGCGCGAAGAACCGAGGATCGCACGTGAGATGCTCCGAGCCTGTTTACAGGAACAGTATGGGCTGATCCCCGCCACCATCGATTTCCTTCCGATTGGAAGGGACCTGAATGCGGGTGTGTATCGCGTCTTGAGCGAGAACGGAACTCCGTACTTGCTCAAGATCAAGTCCGGGGAATTCTACGCAGCGAGTTGCGTCGTTCCACGGTATCTCTACGATCAGGGCATCGCATCAGTGGTGGCCGCGCTGCCGACAAAGACAAAGGGCTTCTGGGCGCGGGTCGGAGAATGGACCGTGCTTGTGTACCCCTATTTGGAAGGGGTCACGGGCTGGACGGCGATGTCCGAGGAGCACTGGAAGGTCACAGGCGCCATCGTCAGACGGATCCACGCGGTTGTGTTACCGACTTCCGGCTTGGACGATCTGCGAAGGGAAACCTTCGACCCGTCAGGATACGCTCGCTCAATCGAGAGCCTCGAGACACACCTTGCAACTTCGGAAGACGGAGGTCGTAAGTCGGAACGGGCTCTCCGCCGCTCCTGGGCAACGCATCGGCCGACGATTCGCGCGCTGCTCACCTCTTTGGACAAGCTCGCAGGCGTGCTCCGATCACAAACCCGGCCACACGTAATCTGTCATGCGGACCTGCACCCAGGCAATTTGCTGCGTGATCGAGCCGGCCATGTATTCGTCGTCGATTGGGACGACGTGATGCTGGCTCCC
>DASXTD010000177.1:0-4205 GCA_036505655.1 Chloroflexota bacterium | reverse complement strand
CGGCTCCTCTACCGGAGGCGGCTCACGATTAAGAGCGGCATGGAGGATCACCAGGCCACACCCGCCGAGCGGGCTCGGGCGCTGGATCTGGCCGCCCAGGGCAAGTACCGCATGTTGATCGATCGGATTCTGCCGCTATCCCAGGCGGCGGAAGCCCACCGAATCGTCGAGACCAATAGCGTCGTTGGCAAGGTGATCATCGACCCCACATTGAGTAACGTGTAGCGGACGTTCAGGAGGAGACCATGGCTGCCACAGCGAGTCAGCTTTACAACGTAGGCGGAGTTCAGCTCGAGCGGCCGTTCAAGGTACGGCGGTTGGGGCATGTGGGCTTCCACTTCACGGACATGAAGGGCGCCCTCCACTTCTATCGGGATTTGCTGGGATTCCGCATCTCCGACGTCATCGATTGGCGGAGCCGCACGGACCCGGCCAAGCTGGAAGGCCTCGACCCCTACACCTACTTCACGCGTTTCGCCTTCGATCACCACTCGTTCGTATTCGGCAGCAAGCAAGTCCGCGAGATTACCCGGCCCGGCGCAAACGCCCACAACCGCGTGGATGACATGGGTCAGATGTCCTGGCAGGTTGACACGCTGGCGGAGACGGTGAACGCCACCCCTTGGCTTAAGGACCGCGGTCTCACCATTACCCACGTCGGCCGCGACATGCCTGGCTCCAATTGGCACACCTATTTCCTCGACCCGGAGGGCCACAACAACGAGGTCTTCTACGGCATGGAGCAGATCGGCTGGGACGGCATCACCAAGCCCAAGCCGATGTACGCCGATGGCTTTCACGAGACACCGCCGCTCCCTCAACGCTCGGAGTCGCAAGAAATCGAGGACATGATCAAGGCGGGCGTCAAAGTCGTGGATGGCTACCGCGACCCCGAGGATGGCCCCTTCAACTACGACGTCGATGGGGTGATGCTGGCGCGCCCATTTCGGGTGACTGGCATCGGGCCACTCGGCCTCTTCGTGAGCGACATGGACGCCGAGCTGGCCTTCTACACCGAGACCATGGGCTTCAAGGTCACCGAGCGCCCGACTTGCCTGGGTGAGTCGATCCACTATCTGCGGGCGGGCGGCGAGCACCACTCACTGGCGCTCCACCCTATGGCCTTGAAGGACAAATTGGGTGTTCCCGCTCAGAGCACCTGCGCCGTGATGGGATTCCAGGTGGGCAGCTACAAGCAGCTTCGGGACGCGGTTGACTTCCTTAAATCCCAGGGCGTGCCATTGTTCGACGCCCCAGTCGAATTCCACACCGGCATCGACTACGCGGTCCACTTCCTGGACCAGGACGGACATGCCATTTGCCTCTATCACGCCATGGAGTACGTGGACTGGGACGGGAATCCGCGGCCGAACGACCGCCGAAACCAGACACCCGTCAACGCGTGGCCGGAAACGCTCAGTGATGGCGCCAACGCGTTCGCGGTTAACGTTTTTCAGGGCCCGCTCGGCTGATCCAGCAGTAAGAACACCGCGAGGGAATTGGGGGTAGCTTGGTCACTCACGTCGTAATCCAGAACATCGATCCCGAGCGGAGAGACGAGTACATCGAGCGCTACAAAGAGGAGTGGCGCCTGGCCGCATTACCCGGCTGCCATAGCGCGAAGATATTGAAGGCTATTGAGAACCCCGGCAGAGTGATTTTGATCTTCGAGTGGGATTCGATTGAGGTCCACCGTGCGTCCAACCGGTTGCCCGCCCACGACCGACTGATGAACGAGACCGTCTACAAGTATCAAACCGCCCCGAGCGACTACGCCCATTTCGAATCCGAAGAAATCTAGAGCCTGAAACCGTCAATGACGAGAGCGCGCCTGGCCTGGAGCAAGCGATGAAAAATGGCCTGAAGGTCTTCGATACCGATACGCACGTGGCGCCTTCCGCAGAGACCCTGCGCCCCTACCTGCCGGCGAGCCTGCTCGAGCGGATTCCAGACATAGAAGAGAACCGGGTGCCGATCCGGGAGAACCGAGCCGGAAAGACCCTGCAGCCTCCCTACAAGCACTGGTACCGGTTCCGCGGCGGTGGCAACGACGAAGGCGGCGGGTGGGGCAACCAGACGCCCCGTT
The DNA here is from genome assembly GCA_036505655.1 of Chloroflexota bacterium. GTDB lineage: Bacteria > Chloroflexota > UBA6077 > UBA6077 > SHYK01 > DASXTD01. The sequence goes on along the minus strand of DASXTD010000177.1, from coordinate 2,119 downwards.
ACCTGGGCGAGGCCGCCCCCCGGCCCGACGCGCCCCAGCGAGTAAGTGGCACGAGCATGGGTGAGAACTACCCGACCGAGGGCGGCGATGACGACGATGCGAAAGCCCGCCTCCGTGACATGGACGCCGAAGGCGTGGACGTGCACTACATGGTCGGCGGCGGAGGCGCCCCACACCGGGATCCCCATCTCTCAATTGAGTTCGTCCGAGCCGGACACCGCTACCTGGACGATTTCTGCAACACCGATGCCCATAGGCTCAAGGCTGGCCTTACCGTCATCCCCGGGGCCATCGAACAGTCAATAGAAGAGATCAAGCGTTGGGGAAAGAGTCCCTGGTGTGTGGCTGTGCACCCCAGCCTGCCGTTGGACTATCCGCTCGACCACCCGGACCTCAATCCGATCTGGGCCGCCGCCCAGGAGGAGAACCTGGCGGTGATCTACCACAGCTTCTCCACTGGCTATCCGGGCTACCGCGACCTGTGGGACAACCCATTCCTGGGGCGGCTGGCCTCTCATCCCTGGGGAGCCATGCGGGCGGTGGCCTCCTTCTTCGGCGCCGGCATCATGGATCGCTTCCCGAACATTCGGTTTGGCATTCTCGAGTCCGGTATCGGTTGGCTGCCGTTCTGGGCGCACCGCATGGACGATCAGGTCATGTACATGGGCTACGTAAACGAGCACCTTGAGTACAAGATGAGCGAGTACATGACCGGGGGCCGCTTCTTCGCCGCCACGGTGCTGCACGAAGGCGAGGAACTGGTCAAGATGGTCACCGACCTGCTGGGCGACCACGTGCTGACCTTCGGCTCAGACTACTCCCATCCGGAGTCACGCTTCCCGACCTCGGCCGACATTCCATTTGACTGGACCAGCCTTACCCAGGAGCAGTTGCGGAAGCTCATGTGGGACAACCCGGTGCGCTTTTTCGGCGAGCCATAAGACGCCGGGGAGAGCCTGATGCCAGAGGCTGTCATGCGCGCAATTCGCTACCACGAGACGGGGTCCCCAGAAGTTCTCGTTTTGGAAGATGTGCCGCGCCCGCAGCCCGGGCCAGGTGAGGTGCTGGTGCGGGTCCACGCGGCAGGGGTCAACCCCGCCGATACGATGAGTCGGCGGGGCATTCGCACGCCCCCACTGCCCGTGACCCCCGGGTACGACCTTGCCGGAAGGGTGGAGTCGGTTGGGAGCGGCGTGGATGGATTCTCGGTAGGTGAGCCGGTGTTTGGCATGGGATCAGAAACGTATGCCGAGTACGCGGTCGCGCCCGCGAAGACTTTGGCGGCCAAACCGCAGATTCTGAGCTTTGTTGAAGCCGCCGCGGTAGGCATGGCGGTCCGTACGGCCTGGAGCGCGCTCTTCGGTCCCGCTGATCTCAAGCAGGGGCAGCGGGTGTTGATTCATGGGGCCGCGGGTGGCGTGGGCCTGGTGGCCGTGCAACTGGCCAAGTGGAAAGGCGCTGAAGTTATCGGCACGTGCTCCGCGGCCAATGTGGATTTAGTGCGCTCGCTCGGCGCGGATCAGGTCATCGATTACAACGACACGCAGTTCGAGAAGGTCGTTCGGGACGTGGATGTCGTCCTCGACGGCGTCGGCGAGGACATCGCAGACCGCTCCTGGTCAGTAATCAAGCCGGGGGGCATCCTGATGTTCATCATCGGCCGTCCCTCGCCCGAAGCGGCCGAAGCGCATGGAGTCCGCCTCGCGAGAGCTGACGTAGCAGATGCTCCCCCGGATTTCATGCAGCGTGCAGCGGACCTAATCGCGCAAGGGAAGCTCCGCCTCCAGGTGCGCCAGGTGTTCCCCTTGGAAGACGCGAGCAAGGCCCATGCGCTCAGCGAAACCCGCCACGGCGCCGGTCGCATCGTCCTGCAGGTCGCGGACTAATCTGGGATGAACCCTGAGCCGTAGACTCGCAGAGATTTAGAGGTGGGCTGATCCAGCTTGGAGATGACTGCTCGGTCGCCTTCGAGCGAGACTTCGAGGAGCGAGGATTCGGTGATTCCGAGCGCACGCCGAATGGCGATGGGAATAGTTATCTGGCCTTTCGGCAGGGGCGAATGATCTTGCCCAGCACTGGAGGGGACCCCTTTTTCCGCTCGTATTTCTAATATTCTAAC
>DASXTD010000176.1:0-9120 GCA_036505655.1 Chloroflexota bacterium | reverse complement strand
GCTGGGCTTCACGAAAGCTCTGATGCGAGCGGGACTCTCGGTCTACGCGCTTCAGGACTATATGTCTCGCATCCGAGGCGGGCACAATTTCTTCGAGATCCGGGTGAGCGAGCGCGACGTCCAGGCGACGTCGGACGGCGTGCACGTGCTGATGCCCTTTGATGTACAGACCATCACCGAGCACCTCGGCGAAGTCGTACCGGGTGGGGCGGTAATCCTGGACGCGCCCACCAAGTTCGACGACAGCGCCATTACGTCGCGTGGGATCAAAGCGATACGAGTCCCGCTGACGGCCATCGCGAAAGCCGAAGGCGTCAAGATCGGCATGAAGGAATCTGACGCCAAGATCATGATGAACACGGCCTCGCTGTCGGTGGCCGCCGGGATGACTGATCTGCCGTATGAATGCATCGAGCAGGTCATTCTTGAGAACTTTGGGAACAAGAAGGGCTCGAAAATCGCTGAGGCCAACCTGGCGGTGGCGCGGGCCGCGTACGACGAGGGCGTGAAGGAATACGGGCCGGATTTTGACTGGAAGCTCAAGGCCCAGCCGACGAAGCCACGCATGCTGATCAACGGCAACCACGCTATCGCGTTCGGAGCTGCCGCGGCGGGCTGCCGCTGGATCTCGATGTATCCGATGACGCCGGCCACAACGGTCACGGAATGGCTGGCGGCGCACCACAAGAAGCTGGGCGTGGTGGTCAAGGAGACTGAGGACGAGATCTCCGCCATCTTGATGGCGATCGGCGCCGCGCATTCGGGTGTGCGAGCGATGACGGCCACTTCGGGTGGCGGCCTGTCTCTGATGGTGGAAGCGGTGGGATTGGCCGCGATGACGGAGACGCCCCTGGTGATAGTGGATGCACAGCGGGGCGGGCCATCGACAGGACTGCCGACGCGCACCGAGCAGTCGGACCTGCAGTTCGTGCTTCACCTGTCACAAGGTGAGTTCCCCCGCATCGTGCTGACGCCAGGAACAATCGAAGAGTGTTTCCGAGCCGGGTGGCGAGCATTCAACCTGGCTGAGAAGTACCAGTGTCCGGTGTTCATCTTGACCGACATGAACCAGTCGACGGCCATCCGGGCGATCGATCCGGATCGGTTCGACCTGGACGAAGTAACGATCGATCGCGGCGACCTGTTGACAGACGCAGACCTGGACAAGCTGACGGAGCCCTATCTCCGCCACAAGCTCACGGATAGCGGGATTTCACCGCGAGCAGTGCCCGGCCATCCCAACGCGATCGTGTTCTCCACCAGTGACGAGCACTACGAGAATGGCCAGGCGGTGGAAGAGGCCCCGATGCGCGTGGCTCAAATGGACAAGCGCATGCGTAAGCTAGAGTTGGCGGAGCAGGACATCCGAGACCCGCTGCTGGAAGGGCCGGAAGACGCCGAGATCACTCTGGTCGGCTGGGGCTCGACATACGGTCCGATCCACGAGGCGCGCCTAGTGCTGGAGGCGGAGGGGCTCAAGGTCAATCACTTGCACTATCACGAGGTCTGGCCGCTGCCGATCGCCCGCACCGAGCAGGTGCTCAAGAATGCACGACAGATCGTGGACATCGAGAACAATTTCACGGGGCAGCTGGCCTTGATCATCCGCATGATGACCGGGATCAACATGCCCCACAAGCTTTTGAAATACGACGGGAGGCCTTTCACGGGCGACGAGATCGCGCGGAAGGTCAAAGAGGGAGTACTCGCGCATGTCTGATCTCAAGCCAGCGTTCCGCTGGACCGGCCTGGGCAAGGGCAGCGAAACAGATTGGAGGAGCTGCCATGTCTGAGTTAAAGCTATTCAACAGCGAGGAGCAGCCGACCTGGTGCCCCGCATGCGGTGACTTCGGCATCCTGGCTTCGATGAAACAGGCCTGCGCGCAGCTAGATCTGCTGCCACACCAGGTACTGCTCGTATCGGGCATTGGTTGCGGCAGTAAGCTGCCCTACTACATGAAGTCCAATGGTTACGACTCGCTGCATGGACGGGCGCTGCCGGTGGCGATGGGCGCCAAGATGGGCAACCACGACATGAAAGTGGTGGTCATCAGCGGCGACGGCGATGGATACGGGATTGGCGGCAACCATTTCATGCACGTGATGCGCCGCAATCCGGACTTGACGCACATTGTGGAGAACAACCAGGTCTACGGACTCACGAAGGGCCAGTACTCGCCGACCAGCGCGATGGGGTTCCTGAGCAGCACCTCGCCGGACGGGTCAATCGAAGAGATGGCGAATCCGTTGGCTATGGCAGTTACGGGGGGCGCGACGTTCGTAGCCCGCGGCTTTGCCGGTGATCCGAAGGGTCTGACCCAGCTCATCATGCTGGGAATGCAGCATAAGGGCTACTCGCTCATCGACATCCTGCAGCCCTGCGTGACCTACAACAAGATCAACACGTACGACTGGTACAAAGAGCGGATCTACAAGCTGGCCGACCAGGATGAGGGTTACGATGCGACCGATCGCCACGCGGCGTGGCTGAAAGCCTGGGAGTGGGACGAAAAGATTCCGGTTGGCGTCCTGTATCAGATAGATCGCCCGACCTATGAGGACCAGGTACCCGAGCTGAAGGAAGGCCCGCTATTCCGCCAGCCGCTCCAGCGCGACCGGGCCGTCCTCGAAGCGATCAAGGCCGAGTACTACTAGCCCTTAAGCCTCATTCCGAGAGAATCGGGCCTGTCAGCAGGGCGGGGAGGCGGGTGCCGGCGGGAATGGGGGCAGAGCCCTGTTCGAGGATCAGCAGGGCGTTGTGGCCCACCATGGACATGAGGCGGCTGGAAAGCTGGAGCCCCGTGCTGCGCCCGACCAGCCTGCCCTCTGACCAGCGGACGATGGCCCGGTGGTACTCGACGCGGCTGCCTGGCCCGCCGAGCTCATGCTCGAGCTCCACCTCGACGCGCGGCCGCTCGGGATTGCGGTCGCCCTGCAACCGCCGCAAAGTCGGGCGGACGAAGACCTCGAAGGTGACCAGGGACGACACTGGATTGCCGGGCAGCCCGAATGCCAACTTGGGGCCGATTTCGGCGAACGTGAGTGGCATGCCGGGGCGGAAATTGATGCGACCGAAATGGACCTTCCCCAGCTCGGCGAGCGCAGGCTTGATGTAGTCGCGATCGCCGACGGACACGCCGCCAGAGGTGATCAAGACGTCCGCGCGATCGACGCCGTCTCGGACGAGGCGGGTCTGGAGCTCCCGATCGTCGCGCGCCTTGCCGAGAGAGAGCGGGACCGCGCCGGCCTCTCGAATGGCAGCCAGAAGCGCATAACGGTTGCTGTCCCGGATGCCGCCAAATGGCAGCGGCTCGCCGGGCTCGACGAGCTCGTCGCCGGTGGAGAGGACTGCCACCGTAGGACGACGAAAACAGGGGACCTCCGTGTAACCAAGGGTCATCAGCAGGCCGATATCAGTCGAGTCGAGGGCCGTGCCGGCGGTGAGGATGCGTTCGCCTCGTGCGACGTCGATGCCAATCGGACGAATGTTGTCTCCCGGTCCCACCGAGCGCTGGAGGACGACCCGGCGATCGTCCATGGTCGTGTCCTCGATCATCACGACGGCGTTAGCGCCGTCAGGCACCGGAGCGCCGGTCATGATGCGGGCAGCGTTGCCAGGAGTCAGGGAAGGGGCAGAGGCGCCGCCGGCCATGATCTGGGACGCAACATTCCTGCTGGGATCAAGATCCTCGGCGATCACCGCGAAGCCATCCACCGTAGAGGCGCGGAACGCGGGAACGTCCTCGGGGGAGGAGAGATCTCGAGCGAGGATGCGGCCATCCGCTTCCGCGGTTGGGACGGTCTCCTCGGGGAGGGGTCGCACTACGCCGCGAATCATAGCCATGGCATCTTCGACTGGGATCATCTCGTACGCGCTGGCCATGAGAAAGGGCAACGTGGGTGTCGGGATCAGGCGCCGATTGATGGGATCGACCGACAACCTCAGGGCTTCCAGGGTGAACGCACCAAGCACCGCGCCGAGGTCTTCGGGACCAAACACGACGACATTCGGTGAGTCTCGCCCGTCCACCCGTACCATGGCCTGGCCCAGATCGTACGTAACGTGCTCACCGTCCGCGATGAGGAAGTCCTGACGGTCCCAGAAGGGAACGCCAAGTCGCTCCAGCAACGACCTGGGCACGGCCGTGAACACAGCACCCGTATCCACCAAGGCCTCTACGCGCTCGAAGTGCTGGCCTTGCAGGTCGCCGATCTCGATGGGGTAGCGAAACGTTCCCATTTAACGGCCGTAACCTGTCTGCAGCCCCGGGTTGACGCCCGAGGCCGGTCCACTTGGCACTCCGCTCATTACTAGGCCAGCGCCGTTTGCTTGGTCTCCCCAGCCAGCGAAGCGAGAACCTCTCGGATTGGCGACAGAACGCAGGTGAAGATGGGCGTGTCGCGGAGGGTGTAGGAGCTGGCCTCCGTTTCGCGCATCTCCTGGACGAGATCGAGAAAGTCGGATGGGGAGTCGGTCTCGAAGGCGAGCACGAACTCCTGGTCGTCAAGCCCGAACGAGTACGTCGTGTGAATCTTGACGCTGGTGTATTTGTGGCCGAGGGCGATGTGTACGTTCATCATGCGCTGGCGCTCGGCGAACGGAAGCGCGTACCAGGGACGGGTTTTCACGAACGGATAAACGAAAAGATAGCGGGCGTTGCCGGGAGCGATGACCAGGCGCGAGCCCTCCTGGCCCGGGTGCGTATGATCGGTGACATAGGTGGAGTGCTTGGTCATCGAGAGGTAGGCGTACGGCGTTTCGAGGTAGGCGCCGAGCCGAGAGGCGGCGACCTCGGCGGCTAGCTCCTGGAAGTCCTCCAGCCGCTCGCTGACCTGCCAGAGCATGAAATCGCAGTCGCCGCGCATGCCGACAGTGGAAAAGGTGCGCACAAGGATGCGGTTATCCCAGCGGGTGACCAGATCGCCAAAATCGGTCAAGCTGGCGCCGCGCTCGTCGGCAGACAGCCGGCGCCACAGGGGATCGACTCGCAGAAATAGGAATCGGACGAATTGGCGTCGTTCGCTACTCATCGCCGTCATTTTAGCGCGCAGTGCGCGCAGCCGGTCGGGCAATCAGCTGGTGATTCACCTCAGGGTTGGCTCGCCCTGTTGGTAAGTGCCGCATGGGCTGGTTGGTATCCCCATGACCACTCGCCCTGTGGGTAGGGGGCATCGGCTATGCTTAGCACATGTTGGTGGAATTCAAGGGAAAGCGCCCGCAGGTTGCTGAGGGGGCGTTTGTGGCGCCCACGGCTGTGCTGATCGGCGACGTGACGGTGGAGACGGGCGCCAGTATCTGGTATGGGGTCGTGCTGCGAGGCGACCAGGGACCCATCGTGATTCGGCGGGGCGCCAACGTGCAGGACAACAGCGTGTGCCATGTGGATGGTCTGCACCCGACCATTGTGGGAGAGAACGCGACCATCGGCCATGCCGCGGTACTGGAGAGCTGCACCATCGAGCGAGGCGCTCTGGTGGGCATGAAGGCCGTGGTGATGAACGGCGCCGTGGTGGGCGAGGAGTCCATGATCGCGGCTGGGGCCGTGGTTACAGAAGGCATGGAAGTGCCGTCGCGACATCTGGCCGCGGGGGTGCCGGCGGTGGTGAAGAAAGAGCTGTCCGGCCGCTCGATGGAGTGGGTCAAGATGGCCGCGCCTGATTATCACGAGCTTTCCGCTGCCTACCTGGAGCAAGGGCTGGGAGAGGCCTGACCTTGGGTCTAGAAACCGAGGTCTGCTGAAAGTCCGGTCACCCCAGCCCTTTCCCAGAGGGAGAGGGGGCAGCCCGTCGTTCCCGCGCTGCTTAGGATGACACTGAAGTTGCTATCGCCATCCTGGCTCTACCAGGCGTCCTGTAATTCGAGGGGCAAGGACGGAATGATGCGGCCATTTTCCTCACGCCAGTTCGGAAGGACGGGCGCAATGGGCTTGGCGCGGGCGAACGCGAGCAGCTCGCCGCAAGTAGGGTAGGGGCCGAGCCGCTTCAGGTGATTGAGGGTGGCGAAATGCAGGGGCAGGCGGCCCGCGCGACCCTCGGCCAGCGCTTGGTCGGGACTGAGCCATTGGCCATCGAGGACCTCGTGGGCGTCAGGTGTGGCTTCCTGGCCTTCCGGCAGGAGCGCCAGGAAAAACCGCGTATCGAACCGGGCGGGAGCCGGAAGCGGCGTAATCCAGTGGCCATAGAAAGTCAGCTCGTCGAGGGCTAAGGCGGCGCCCAGCTCCTCCGCGGCGGTTGCCAGTGACAGCCCGGATTGGACCCTGGTTCGCAGATCGGCAAGCTGAGAAGCGGCGGGGAGTGGACGCGTCAGGAGCACGCCGGCCTCCTCGAACAGCTCCCGAGCGGCGCAGACAAAGTAGGCAAGACTTTCTTCTGGGGCTTCCGGTGGCACGTCTGGCGTTCTGGCCAGCGCCAGGTGCGCAGCGGCCGCGGAGAGCGAGGTGTGCTCTTCGTGCTCCGCGAGCTTGAGGTCGTCGGTGCGGATGGTGCCACCGGGAAAGACCCACAGGCTGGCGAATGTGGTGCTTTCGGCACTGCGCCGCATGAGGTATGTCTCCCAGCCAGAGCCGGCGGGCCGAATCAGGACGACGGTTGAGCTCGGACGAGCGACGGCTCCTGACGGCGGCGGGCTAGCGGTCATGGTTGAGGGGAAGCTCGGCGGCCAATAGGAAGAATTGGCGAAGTTAGCCTAAGCGGCTGCCGCGTGGGACAGCACCCGCACCCACAAATCACGGGCGGCCGGCATTCCCACCGGAACGGTATCGCTCCCTCGGCGCAGGAGGATGACGGAGTTTGAGGTCTCGACCTCGGCCACCTCGAACTCGCTGCCCGGCAGGAGGCCGGACCGCTGGAAGTAGCCCAGGAGATCTCGATTACTCTCGGCAGCCTCGGTGATGCGCTCCACGACGATTCGGTCGCCATCGTGCACCTGGTCGAGGATGATCGCCCCAGGCGCGACAGCTCCGCCGCTGCCTGGGATGGGGCTGCCGTGAGGACAGGTAGTTGGGTTACCGAGGACGGCGAGGATGCGCTCCTCAACCTTGGGCGAGATGGCGTGCTCGAAGCGGTGGGCTTCTTCATGCACGTCCGCCCAATCGAGGCCGAGGATGTCGGTGAGCAGCCGCTCGGCGAGGCGATGGCGCCGCACCATGGTTTCCGCGCGTTCCTGGCCGGCCCCAGTGAGCACGACCTCTTTGTTCGGCCGCACCTCGATAAGCCCGTCACGGGTCATGCGGTGCAGGGTAGCCGTGACAGTGGGAGGGGCGACGTCGAGCGCCTCAGCCAGCCGAGCGGTGATCACAGTATGCCCTTCGCTGGCCATCGTGTACATGCTGAGCAAGTAGTCCTCCACCGTCCTGGAGGTGGACTCAGTGAGCGCTTCTCGTGACAACCATTTCTCCTGGTTTCAGTCACCCGATTATAGGTGTCGGCGCAAGGCCCGGACAGGGTCGCGAGAGAATGCTAGGGTAGTCCTGAGGCGGAGATGCTCACGTTGTGGGGGTGGTTTTCCTCGTTTGCCGCGCTAGCCGCTTTTGGCGCGCTCGAAGGCCTGGGTCAGGGCCCGCCGAGCATAAACGGGAGCCATGGCGCGCCGGTAATCAGCTGATGCGAGGACATCTGACTCAGGATCAATACCCTGGCAAGCGGCCTCAGCCACCTGTCTGAGCATGGCTTCAGTTGGTGTTTTACCCTTCAGCACGGCAGCGGCGGTGTCCGCCGACAAAGGCGTGGGGCCCACACCGGCCAGGGCGAGACGCGCATCACTGCACGTTCCGTCCGCGCCGAGCTGGACGCTTGCCGCGGCGGCCACGATGGCGAAGTCTCCCTGGCGCCGAACGAGCTCCATGAAAGATGAGCCAGTGCGCGGCCCCACGACCGGAAAGCTGACCTCCGTGACCAGCTCATTCGGCTCGAGCGCCGTAGTCAGATAGGTGACGAAGAAGTCGGAGGCCGAGATGTCGCGGCTTCCTTTGGCCCCCTGCGCTTTGACGATCGCACCCAGACACACGGCGACGGTAGGAAGCTCGGCCACCGGATCGGCATGGGCGAGGCTGCCGCCGATCGTTCCTCGATTGCGCACCTGGGGGTCGCCGATCAAGGGGTAGACCTCGGCCAGGAGCGGACAGAGCTTCTTGACGTCGGCCGAGTGCTCGGCGGTGGAGTGACGGGTCAGAGCGCCGAGGGCGAGAGAGCCGTTGCGCTGCTGGATGAAATCAAGCTCTTTGATCTGGTTGATGTCGACCAGCACGCTCGGCTGGGCGAGCCCCAGATTGATGAGGGGCATGAGGCTCTGGCCACCTGCCAGCAGCTTGGCATCGTCGCCTGCTTCTTCGAGTGCACGGAGCGCTTCGCCGATCTCATGGGCAGCTCGATATTCAAAGATTACCGCCATCTACGCCCCCTTTTTACGGCCGGTTCTCCGGTCTCCTCCCGACGCTGGTACCCGAGACCGCTATGCTCGTTTCTCGACCGCTGCGCCGTTTTCGGCGAGGTGGCGGTCCATGCACTTGAAAAAGTCGCCGGCGATGAGCTTAGCCACGCCGCCGACAAGGCGCTGGCCGACGCTGGCGATGGGCCCACCAATTTGCGCATCGGCCGACCAATGGACCGATGTGCCATCGGGCGATGGAGTCAAAACCATCGAGCCGGTGCCTTTGACGGTACCGGAACTGCCTGCTCCCTCCACCTGGAGGACGTAGCTGGTTGGCTCCTGCTTGTCGGTGATCTGGACGCGGCCCTTGTAGGAGCCTTTCACAGCCGCAATGCCGAGGGTGACAGTCGCTTCGTAATGGTCGGGGCCAATGGGCTCCAGGCTCTGGCAGCCGGGCAAGCAGTGCTGGAGGGAGCTGGGGTCGAGGAGCGCGGCCCAGACAGCTTCGGGGGCCGCGTGGAGCAATACATCGCCGCTGAAGTTCATCCAGGAAGATCCTCCAGGCACGAGCCGCGGGCGCGCAAGTCGGATGATACCAGAGCAAGCGAGGGTAGGTGGACGTTCTCAGATAAAATGAAGAGCCGTTCGCATAGGCACGGAGAGGTCGCCTAGAGGCCTAGGGCGCTCGCCTGGAAAGCGGGTAGGGGGCAACCCCTCGTGGGTTCGAATCCCACCCTCTCCGCCAATTTACT
>DASXTD010000175.1:0-1747 GCA_036505655.1 Chloroflexota bacterium | reverse complement strand
AAGATCGCGATAGACGAGTTGGGCTGGACTCAGGCGCGCTCCAGGCTTCTCCCAGTACACAGTCGAACCCCCAAATGCTTGGAGGACTTCGGCCGTCGGTCCCGGGCCGGAAAGGGTCACGGTATAGATCTGCTTCTCCGCAGCCGCAATGCGCGGGACTTCCCATACGGCAACATCGCCCGCCAGATCAGGCTTCGGACGCTCGGGGATTTCTGAAGTGAACGCACCTGGCGCAGTTTGCAAGGCCAGTGTCAGCCCCAACTGCGCGAGCGGCCGCACGCCCTTGTAACCCGTGCCTGTGGCGCTTACGACCGTGGTGCCCGGAGGGAGCCGGACGAAAATCGTCAGGTCCTCGACCGTTGGCCCCTTCGCTCGGCCGACGTTGGCGACGGTCAGTGTGTAGGTGGTGTTGGCGCCTTGCTGCGTTCCGACCGCGAGGGCGGCCTCCATCCGTACGCGTAGCCCGGCGTCCAGCATGAAGCGATAGATCTCCCGTAAGAGAACTTCCGGCAGCCGATCTCTCGAGAAGTTCCCCATTGTCCCCTTCGGGTACTTCTGGCTGTGGTCATAGACCATCTTGGCGAAATACGAAAAGCCCGCGTCCTTACTCACGCCGAATTCCGAGTCTGGTACTCCACCGGGCCGGTCGTTAGCCAGGAGCCATGCACGAGGCACTAATAGCTCAGGGCCGTGACATTGGCTACAGCCAAAGGTGCTCTGGAGACGCTGACCCTCCGGTGCGCCAAGCGGCGGATGCCGCCAGCGCGGCGGGCCTAGCTTTTCCACTCTGGGCAGGCCAGTGAGAAACGCATGGAGGTCGGCGATGGACTGGTCGTTCACCTGTGTATCGGTGTACGCAGGCATCAGGCCCCAAGGCTCACGGAGCGCCCGTTTGAACTGCGCGAAGCTGAGCGCACGGCCGGCGAGATCCGGTCCCCAGCCGCCTTCACCCACAGTGCCATGACAGAATGCACACATCTGCCCCTGCCAGAAGGCCTTGCCCGCATCGGCCCTTCCTGCCGGGGCCGGTTCGGCCTGAAGCATGGGAACCAGCAGCAGCGCGACCAACCATGTGCTCATACTCTGACCTCGTAGGCGGTGGACACGGCTGAACGAACAACGGCCGAGACCGACCCAGCGCAGCGTGTCTTCCACATAGCGTGACTGATTTCGACACGCACAACACGCCGAGAAAAGTCATTCAAACGCCCGGCGTGCTCGTGATGCTGTACGAGGTCTATCACTCGTATCGACAAATCCTCACCGACGGACGTGCTCTGCCAAGCGAGCTCGAGCCTGCCTGGTTCGGATATTCCGTGGGGAAGTGGCAGGGCGATACGTTGGTCGTTGACACGGTGGGTAATCACGAGAAGACATGGCTCGATGATTCCGGCCACCCTCATGCTATTTGTAAAATTCAATCGACGCCTGGCGGAAAAACAAGAAGTTCGCCGGTGCGACCGAAATCGGCCCGTTGATGCCGAAGATTGCGACCTGGAACCTGTTGCCCGCCTTGACCGAATCGGCGAGTACGACCCGATTTGGGATGTTGAAACCCTGGATCGTGGCCGGGCTGGTGATGCCGGCGCGGCGCGGCATCTGCCCATTGATCCAGACTTCCGCGTAATCGTCGACGTAGACCGTGAGCACCGCCTTGGCGCCTGCAGTTTCGAAGTTTCCGATTTTTCCGGTATCGTCAGGTTGGTGCGGAACCAGAAAAACGACACTTTGCCTCCGCCGCGCCGGT
>DASXTD010000174.1:0-2580 GCA_036505655.1 Chloroflexota bacterium | reverse complement strand
AACTCGATCCGCCCGATCCCCTCGGACCCGGCGAGCATTCCGACCACCAGAAACAACAGCGCGATGGGCACGCCGGTCCGCTGCGAGGCCCGGCTGAACACCACGCTCACCCCTAGCAGCAGCCCGCAGGTGGCGAGCAGGAGAGCGGTCGCTTGGGGCTCGTTGGTTACCATGGGCTGGTGGAGGCTATGGGCTATGGGCTATGGGCCAAGCCGTTTGACCGCTCGGGCTCCTCATCATGATGGCAGGTTCGCAAGGGACTGGCCATGGGCTTTGAACTATTCCTCGAATCCAAGCGTTCGATGAAGATGACGAGCTTCATTGGTCATCGGCGCAGCCCATAGCCCATAGCCCATAGCCCCTACATACTTCCCTCATGTCCTCAGAGGCTCTGGCCCCCGCGCTCGCGCTCATCGGCATCGTCATCCTGGTTGCGTCGCTCCTGTCCGGGCTGGTCGAGCGCACCGGGATCCCCCAGGTCGCGATCTTCCTCCTGCTTGGCGCGGTGCTCGGGCCGGCGGGACTCAACCTGGTCAATCTCACGCTCGAGTCGCCCACCCTGCAGTGGATCGCGACCCTGGGCCTGGTGCTGGTGCTCTTCACCGACGCCATCGCCATGGACTTCAGCGAGATCCGGCGCCCCCGCCGGGTGCTGATGCTGGTTCTCGGTCCGGCGACCCTGCTTCCCGCCGTCATGATCGGCCTGGCTGCCTGGCTCCTGGTGGGACTCGACCCGGTGTCTTCCGCTATCATCGGCGCCGCGCTTGCCTCGACCGACCCGGTAATGCTGCGGACGTTGTTCCGCCGCTCCAGTCTTCCGCCCAACGTCCGGGCTGCGCTCCGGCTGGAGGCCGGCATCAACGATGTGGTGCTTCTGCCTATCGTGGTCATCAGCATTCTGCTGCGCACCACTCACGGCGGGAACGTCGCGTTGGAGCTCAGCAGGCATGCGATGGGGCTCTTTGTGCTGGGCCCCGCGCTCGGCGCGTTGATCGGCTACATCGCCATCACCCTGCTGGAGCAGGTGCGGAAGCGGTTCAGCGTCCGGCGGGACTACGAGTCGCTCTATGCCCTGGGGGTCGCCTTCACCGCGTATGCCGCCGCGGAAGCGGTGGGGGGAAGCGGGTTCCTTGCCGCATTCGCCGCCGGCGTCGTCATTGCCAAGTTGGACGTGGAGCTGTGCGACTGCTTCCTCGACTACGGTCAGGCTACCGCCGAGATGTTCTTGTTGTTCACCTTTGTGGCCTTCGGGGCGTGGCTCATCTGGAGCGGCTTCACGGTGGCGGATGGGCGCACTCTGCTGTTTGCCTTGGTGGCGCTGGTGATGCGATCGGTGGTGCTGCTGCCGGTGCTGCGCCGAGAGGGGATCGACCGGCGGACCCGGAACATCGTCGCCTGGATCGGTGGGCCCCGAGGCCTGAGCTCCCTGCTGCTGATCCTGCTGCCAGTTTTCGCGGGCCTGCCCGGGAGCGACCGGCTCTTTGCCATCACCTGCCTCGTGGTTCTGCTCTCCGTTGCCCTCCACGGCACTGCCATCGCGTTGTTCCTGCGGAAGACCGAAGGGCCCATCGCCGCTGTGGCCGCGGTGAAGGAACCACCGGTCACCCCGCAGCCCGATCTCGATTCCGGGGTTCCCGAGCGGATTACCCTGGACGAGCTGCAGCGGCTCCGTGAAGCCGGTAAGCACGTGATCCTGGCCGACGTCAGGACCGAGCGGAGCTATCGGGACGACAATCTCAAGGCCCAGGGTGCCATTCGCCTCCCACCCGATGACGCGGTGCGGCGGGCCCGAGAGCTGGGGCTCGAGAACCATGCGACGGTGGTGCTCTACTGTGCGTGAAAGGATGAAGCCACAAGCGCCCGGGTGGCGCGAGAGCTCCGAGCGGCAGGCTGGCCCAAGGCACGCGCATTGGTAGGTGGTTGGGCCGCCTGGAAGAGTGAAGGCTTGCCGGTAGAACCGAAGGAGGAACAGCAGGCTCTGGCATAGCCGTTGCCATATCCCCGCCCCAGTCCAGGCCGCCGCCGTCGAGCGGCGGCCGCGGCAACCCCCCAACAACTCAACGTCCACGTACTTACGGAACTCGACCGGTGGGTCCACCACCGGGTGGCCCTCAACTGCTCTCGAAGATGGAGGCGGAACCCATGCGCGTGCTGCAATTCGCCAAGCGGTCTGTCGTGACGGTGGCGCTAGTCTGCGTCACCCTGGCCGGCTGCGGGGGTGAATCGACGCCCGATGCCCCGTTCAACCCGGCCGGTACGTCCGGCGATCTGGAGGCGATGAACTCGTCATTCGCTTCGCCCACCTTTGCCAGCTTCTCCACCTTCAGCCTGATGTTCGATGCGGCGCTGGGCGGCTCACCCATCATCTCCGCCTCGGCGGCGGCGCTCGACATTCGGGGGAAAAATGTGAGTGGGATTCGGGCGGCGGCGGTGCGAGCCGCACAACGGCTCGCGGCTACGATGCCCAAGGCGGGGAGTGAGAGCTTCAGCGCCGCGATGATGTCGATTCCGGTAGCGGTTGCCGGCAAGACCTTCATCTACGACCCGGGCACCGGCAGCTACGTCGCGTCCAACCGCGCG
>DASXTD010000173.1:0-7012 GCA_036505655.1 Chloroflexota bacterium | reverse complement strand
GACCGGCTGGTCATCGTATGGGCTGCCTCCACCGAGATCTTTATGGAAGAGGGTCCCGCCCACTTGGACCTCGAAGCCTTCGAGGAAGCCTTGGATGCCAACGACCGCAGCATTGCACCCTCTATGCTCTACGCGTACGCGGCCCTGAACGAGGGCATTCCATTCGCCAACGGCGCGCCGAACCTCTGTGTGGACATTCCAGCCATGCTGGAGCTAGCCGGCGAACACCAGGTGCCGGTGTGCGGCAAGGACTTCAAGACCGGCCAGACGCTCATGAAGACGGTGCTCGCGCCCGCGTTCAAGGCGCGCATGCTGGGCATCCGGGGCTGGTATTCCACCAACATCTTAGGCAACCGCGACGGCGAGGTCCTCGACGACCCGGAGAGCTTCCGCACGAAGGAGGAGTCCAAGCTAGGCAGCCTGGAATACATCCTCCAGCCCGAGCTCTATCCGTCACTCTACGCCGACCTCTATCACAAGGTCCGCATCAACTACTACCCGCCCCGCGGCGACAGCAAAGAGGGCTGGGACAACATCGACATCTTCGGGTGGCTCGGCTACCCGATGCAGATCAAGATCGATTTCTTGTGTCGCGATTCCATCCTAGCCGCGCCCCTGGTGCTTGACCTCGCGCTGTTCATGGATCTCTCAAAGCGCGCCGGCCTGCACGGCATCCAGGAATGGCTATCCTTCTACTTCAAGAGCCCCCAGCACGCCCCCAGCGTCTACCCGGAGCACGATCTATTCATCCAGCAGACCAAGCTGAAGAATACACTCCGCTGGCTCATGGGTGAGGAACAGATCACCCACCTCGGCCAGGAATACTACGCAGACGAGGAATAGGGACGCGATGCAAGAGATCATTCGGGAAGTTGTGGCGGACGCGCTTCGCGTGGTCCGTCCGGCGGATCGCAAGCCGGACCTGGCAAGTGGGGCGATGCTTCGCGAGGCCGCGATCGCTCAGACGACGGTCGGCGCGCAGAAGATCTGGGTAGGGTACGTCGAGTTGCCCCCGGGCATGGTATCGGCGGTCCATCACCACGGAGAGGCCGAGAGCGCGATCTATGTCGTCTCCGGTCGGGCGAGGTTTTACGGCGGCGCGCAGCTCCAGGATGAGGAAGAGGCCGAAGAAGGAGACTTCGTTTGGGTGCCACCCCAGTTGATTCACGTCGAGATGAACGCCACAGAGGACCAGCCAGTGCGTATGGTCGTCGCCCGTTCGACCCAGGAAACGCTGGTCTTCAACCTTCCCACGCCAGAAGGCTGGACTCCCCGCCGCTAAGCCAGGCAGTCGCTAGGCCCTTCTCGTCGCTAGGCCTCCACGGTCACTGGTGCAGTTTTTCGGTGTCGATGGCGGCCAGGCGATCGGGCGAGAGCGGGTTGTGGTAGATCTCATTGCGGATGCGGAGGTGCTGGCTCAAGAAACGCGTCAGCCACAATTTCGCTTCGTCCAGGTCACTGTCGGAATGGACGAAATGCTCCACGTAGCCGGCGACCGTCTCGGGGCCGTGATGGACTTCGTCGGCAAAGATGCGGCCCATGACCTCGGCGAATCGAACCTCGAACGGATTGCTGCCATGGCGCGCCGCTTCCTCGAACGCCCCGCCGCCACCACCCTCGGCCATGCGAGTTAGGGGGCGACCGCGATCCCAGCCAATCTTGTCCATCAGCTCACGGCTTACTCCCAGGTAGCGGTTTGCCTCCGGCAGGCGCGGATTGTAGAGCTTATCTTCTGGGACCATCGGGTCGTAGACAGCGAACACCCAGTACTTCAATAACTCTTGCTGGCCGAGTTTACGGCCGGCGATCTCCTCCGCGATGTCAGCGATGAGGCAGTAGTGTTTGACCTCGTCGGCCATGCGCTCCATCTGGTCATACAGCGCGTAGCGATCGACCGAATCTTCTAGGTTATCTAGCATCCGCAGCGCGCGAGTCATCGAGCAGGCAGCATGAATCTCACGTCCGGCCTGGCGGAGCAATACATCCAGGTATTCGTCCGCCTCGTGCGGTCGAGAGAGGAACTCGCGCACCACCTCGGCCTCCGCGGCCGAGTAATGCGTCACGATCTGGCGCAGCTCGCTCTGCGCACGGTCACTCAAGCTCATTTCAGGCAACAGTCGACCTCCCAGGATTAAGCAAGGACAAGCTGCTCCGGGCTCAGGCGTCGAGGGTTTGGCCACCGTCCACCACCAGGGCATGCCCAGTGATGTATGACGACTCGTCGGAGGCCAGGAAGAGCACCGCGGAGGCCACCTCCTCGGGCTGGCCCATCCGGTGCAATCCTATGACTGAATGCGCCATGCGTTCCCGGTCGGCGTCGGTCATGCCATTGGGATAGAAGGCGCGAGGCGGGTACTCGCGAAACCTCGTCGTTTCGATCGGGCCCGGGCACACGCAGTTAACCCGGATGGTCGGACCGTAATCAATCGCCATCTGCCGGGTGAGGTTGATAATTGCGGCCTTGGTCGCGCAGTAGGCCGGATACTGAGCGACGGCGAGAATGCCGTGGCTGGAGGCAGTGTTCACGATGTTGCCGCCGCCATGCTCCAGGAAGTAGGGCAGCGCGGCGCGGGCTCCGTTGAACACGCCCCCCAGGTTGGTGTTCACCACGAAGTCCCATTCCTCGTTGCTGAACTCGTGCAGCTTCTTATGCACGCCCACACCGGCATTGCTGAACAGGATGTCGAGACCGCCGAACGTCTCGACGGCGGCTGCCACCATCCGCGTGCAATCGGAAGGCGACGTGATGTCGCCCTGGGCGAATGCTGCCTGACCGCCCTCATCGGCGATGAGCTTGTCCACCCGGGGCGACCCGCTCTCCCGGATGTCGAAGCAGACGACGCTGGCACCCTCGCGCGCAAAGAGCCGCGCGGTGGCTCGCCCGATGCCGCTGTCGGCGCCGGTAACAATCGCCACCCGACCTTTGAGTCGCCCACGCCCCGGCTCGGGCGTCTGCCTAGACATCAATGATGTTGAGCCGCGAGCCTAGGCTCCGGGCGATGTGCTCGATATCTGTTCGGTCGGTCGTCACCACGGCATCCTGTCTCTCCAAGGCGCTCACGACGACCACCGCGTCGGGTACATCCTGCGTGCCGCTTCGAGCGAGCGCCACCCCGGCCTGCCTTGCGGCCACAGCCCCAAGAGGTTCAATCTGGCACCTGCCCATCAAGCGGGCGAGAAGCGGCTGGGGACCGCCTCTCCAGACCTGCGTTAGGGCCACTGTCGGAACAGTTGGGAGCACGCCTCGCTCTAACGCCCGGTAGTGAATGTCCCACAGCCGGCGGTCATTCCGCCCCGCTGCGATCAGCGCACCGCTGTCATAGGTCAGCCCAGCCATTTAGATAGGTCAGGGCCACGTGGGACGCCGGCTTCATCCAGCAGGTGATCGGCCTCCGCTATTTCCTCGGGCGTGAAGGCACCGAACTCGGCCTCATATGCCCTTTTGTCTTCCAAGGCGCGCCGCCAGTGCAAGTAGTACACGAGGGCTTCATTTATCAAGTCCGAAACCCGCCGGCCTTCCACCCCGGTTAGACACTCCACTTCCGCCCAAATATGAGGTTGGAAACTAATAGACCGCTTCACGACACCCATGGGATTATGGTACTACCACGGTGCTACCCGATCAATCTCAATCTCAAGCCACGAGGCCCAGGACTTTGCGTGGATTCACCACGGTCATCTGGTGAACGTCATCGTCGCCGATGCCGTAGGCGCGCGCGTACCTCACCAGCGTATCGAGGGCGGGGACGGCGCCCGGCAGCAGCGGGTTGCCGCCATCGCTCGACAGAGTGAAATGGTCGGGACCAATCGCCCTGATGGTGTCCATCATGACCTGCGGATCGACGCCGAGAAGCGGCGAGATTTCGTCGTAGGTGAAGTTGAAATGGATGCCGGCCTGCGCAAACGGCGATAGGTCATCCAGCTCCAGACCGACCTGGGGGCCATACGGATGATCGATGAATGCCTGGGTGTAGCCAATGCGGGAGCACTCCTCGGCCAGAGCCTCCATCTCGGGTTTCGAGCTGTGAGCGAAGGAGACCGCCACCCCGCGGTCCGCGGCCAGACGGAGGATCTCGCTGGCCACTGGCTTCAGGGTGGCGTCGTCATCGTCCAGCAGGTACTGGCCCGCCCGTCGGGCTTCGTCCCAGGGCAGCGGCCAGACGACGCTCTCTTCGGTGAAGCCTTTGGGCAAGAACCGACTCGGCGCCCCCACCCGGTGGATGTTGTGGGCGCTGCTGATGACCGGGAACCAGATCACACGAGCCCCCTCGTCCACCGCCGCCCGCACATGCTCGACATCGAGCCCGCCGTATTGCGGGTCAGTCTGGACGCCAAAGAAGCAGTTGATGGGCTCGACCCGCTCGGCTTCGGCCCAGCGCCCGAGCTGCTCGACCGTCTCGCGGACCACTTCGCTGCGCGGTTTCCCGCCAGGCAGATTCTTGAATACCACGCCGCCCATCTGTGCCTGAGACGCTGCCTTGGCGATGTCGAGTGGGTCCTCCGTGCCCGGCTGGGCGTGCACGTGGAGGTCCAACGCGCCTGGGATGGAAGCTTCCCGGCGGGCACCCAGTGTGGTGCCCAACTGGTAGCGAACGTGGTACGAGTTGACGACTCGATCCGGAACAGCACCCATGGGCAGGTCCCTCCGCTAGCGAACGGGTTTGCGTTTGTTATCCACGTAGTCGACCAGGATGTACTCGCCCAGGCGGTCCGGAGTGGCGTAGAAGGCGCGGCCACGGTTGATCTTGGTCATCTGGTCGACGAAATCGGTGAGGTAGCGGCCCCGCTCCATCATGAACGTGTTGATGACCACGTTGTCGCGGGTACAGCGACGCACCTCGCGCAGCGTCTCCTGGAACGTCCGATACGTCGGCGGATAGGAGAACTCGATGTGCTCGCCCTCGAAATAGGCCGTCGGCTCACCGTCGGTCACCAGGATCACCTGCTTGCTGCCACCCTTGTGTCGAGCTAGGAGCTGTCGAGAGACCTGGAACGCGTGCTGCATGTTGGTACCGTAGCCCCAGTCGCCCCAGCTCAAATACGGCAGGTCCTGGGGCGAGATCTCGCGCGCGTAATACGAGAACGCGATGACGTAGAGGTGGTCGCGCGGATACAGGCCTCGGATGAGCGAGTTGAGCGCAACGGCGACTTTTTTGGCCGCCAGGATGCAGCCGCGCAGGAACATCGAGCGGCTCATGTCGAGCACAATCACGGTGGAGCTCTCGGTCATCCGCTCGTGGCGATGGACCTCGAAATCGAGTGGTTCCAGCTGCACCGGCGTGTGAGCGCCCTCTCGGACAATTGCGTTCATCAGCGTCTGATGCAAGTCCAGTTCGAACGGATCTCCGTATTCATAGAGCTTGGAGTCGTCCACCCGCTCGCCGCCGGGGCCGCGTTCATCCATTGCGTGCTTGCCAAAGCTGTCACGTTTGAGGTGCTGGAAGATGTCGCGCAGCGCCTTCTCGCCAATCTTTCGAATGCCGCGAGCCGTAAGCTCCAGCTGGTTGCCCCGCTGGGTGATGTAACCCGCGTCCTCGAGCAGCTTCTGCAGGCGCTGCAGCTGCTCCAAGGACTGGGCTGCGTCGTCGCCCAGCAGCTCGCGGATCTTGTCGGCGTCAACACCACCCAGACCCTCGGCGTCTCGCGCCTGCTGGAGCTGCCGTTCCAGCGTGTCCAGCTCCTGCAACGTATCCATCAGCTGCATCGCTTCCATGAGAGAGACGGGCTCGTCGCCTCGGAATGGATACTGGCGATCCCGGCGGCCCATGGGAGATAGCTCCTGGAGGAGATCGGCCAGCTCGGCTAGCTCCTCGCCCATGCCTGCCTGGTCCATGAGCTGCTCGGCCATCTCTTGCAGCTGCCGCCGCTGCTCGGGCGACATGCTCTGGAGGAGGGACTGCATTTGCGCCACCCGGTTGGCCAGATGCTCGACAAGCTCATCAAGGTTCTTGATGCCCTCAGGGAAGTTCTGGCCCCACTTGTCCATGAAGCTCCCGAAGTCCGGCTCGCGGCCCTCGGCTCGATCTCGGAGCATCTGATTCAGGTCTTTCAGCATCTCTCGGGTGGCAGAGAGGTCCTGGGGCGTCAGCGATTGCATCCCCTGCTGCATGCCCTGGAAGTACGACTGCGCCAGCTGCTGCTGGAGCATCTTGAGCAGCTCTTGGAACTTCTCGCGGGCCTCGGGGTCCATAAATTCGTAATCGTTGAGCTCTTTGATCGAGCCCGCTACGTCCGGCGGCAGCTGATCGAGGAACGCCTGCTTTCGAGCAGCAATATTCTCCAGGAGCTGGAGCTGTTCCGGGCTCGGTGTCTGCGCCCCCTCTCCCCCTGGGTGAGGGTGATGCCCCTCCTCCGAGGCCGCGCCACGTGCGCCCTCACCCGTGCTTGGCCCTGCAGGCCGGCGCCCGGCCTCTCCCAGAGGGAGAGGCGAGTCCGCCGCCGGTTCTCCCTCCTGGCTCGCATTGCCCTGTTCCCCTCCGGGCTGGTCGCCTCGGGCCTCGTCCAGGCGGCGGTCGATGCCGGAGCGCTCGGTTTGGATCACGTCGGCCAGCTTCTCTTTGATCTGGTCCATGATCCCGCCCATGTCGTAGCGATCGAGGCGCTGCTGACGCTGCTGGCGGAGACGCTCGAGCAGCTGCTGCAGCCCCATGGTGCGATCGCCCGAGTTAGGCTGAAAGCCCCGCTGCAAGATGCGCTGGAGGGCGCTGCGCACATCGCCGTCGCCCAGCAGCTCGTCCGCGAGGCTGTCGATCACCTCATCCGGATCGAAGGGCAATATGGTCTGGGTGCCGTCCCAGCGGGAATAGCGATAGCGCACGGAAGTTAGCAGTCAGCCATCAGCGGTCAGCCGTCAGCCGTCATTTGCGGTAGCGTGCCTTGCCGTCCAGCTTGTCCTTGTTGATCTTGCGATTGAGGTGCAGGCCTTCCAGGACGAACTCAACCGCGGACGCGATGCTGGCCGGGTTGTTCTGGACCCCCAGCCGGGTCACCGCGCCCCGGAAACCGACCAACG
>DASXTD010000172.1:0-5927 GCA_036505655.1 Chloroflexota bacterium | reverse complement strand
TGTTCCGACTGCTGGGCCAGCGTATCAACGTTATGTCCATCCTGGCAGTGCTCGTTCTGGGGTCGGGACTGGTCGGTGAACGCTGGATCTCCCCTGGGCTCTTTCTCATCACTCTCGTCGTGATGGCTGGGATCGTGAGCTTCCCCGGTCGATACCAATTGACCTCGTCGGGCGTATCACCGAATCGGGCCAGTTTCCGTCCATGGACGGATTTCGTCGGCTGGGAAGCGAGCGGCAACGTCGTGTTTCTGCGGGCGGCAGGCCGGTTCGGCTCCCTGAGGCTCTACGTTCCCAGTGGCGAGCGGGAGAGCGTTGAGAAGGTGCTCAAGCGGCAGCTCAAGGCCAAGCGCTAACCAGGCAGCACAGACTCTCGAGGCAGACGCATTGATCGGCAGAGCGTTTTCGGTCTTTGCTGCCCGCTAGGACCTAAGACTCGCCCGGCAAAAAGGGCGGAGAAAGGAGGGAATGGATGTCTTACGGAGCCAAAGAGAGCAACGCGAAGGAAGGATCGGGGCTGCTCCTCGTGGTGGCCGGCCTGTCGGCCCTCTCGGCCGGCTGGGCTTACGCAGGCGGCGGCGTGCAGATTCTTCTGGTCCTGCTCGGACTGGCGGGAATCGCAGGCGGCTTGGCTACCCTCCAACGCGCCCGGGCCGAGTCCTGAGACCGTCACGATCATAGGCGGCGGATTCTCCGCCCACGTCTCCAAACATTTTCCCATTCAAAGCAAGAAAGGCTGACAGAATGGTTCCAAGAACGCGAGCACTCGGAGCGAGTCTGCTCCTCGTACTTGCCTTACCGCTCATCGGGCTGATAGCCGGGTGCGGCAACTCGATGGCGTTGGGAGCGCCGGGCGATCCGGGCGGTATCACTTCCGGGAGCAAGGGTGACGTGGTGGGCCAGGTGGATGGGGCGCCAAACCCCGTCTACCTCGACAAATCGGGCCGCCAAACGACCGATGCGAAGCTGGCAGCGATGGACCCTGACAGCGGCAAGCCGGTGCTGGCCAAGGACAGGGACGGTAATGCGCTGTCTGAAGTGGACCTCGCGAAGGACCGCGAACCGCTGGCCTATGCCCTGTCTAATGTGATCGGCCAGAACCGCATCGCGATCAATATCGTGTGGACGCTGATCACTGGCTTCCTCGTCATGTGGATGCAAGCTGGCTTCGCAATCCTCGAGACTGGCTTCACCCGAGCGAAGAGCGCGAATCACACCATGATGATGAACTTCATGGTGTATGCGCTCGGCATGCTGGGTTACTTCATCTGCGGTTTTGCATTCCAGTTTGGCGGCGTGGGCGGGCTGGCGACGCTGGGTGGCGGCGCAGCGCTCGATTCCGCCGGCGAGTTCACGATCCAGCTGTTCGGGAAGCCGTTTGGCCTGTTCGGGACCAACGGATTCTTCCTGAGCGGCGGCACCTATGACGTCGCTATCGCGGTCATGTTCCTGTTCCAGATGGTATTCATGGACACGGCGGCGACTATCCCGACCGGTGCGATGGCCGAGCGGTGGAAGTTCTCCTCCTTCGCGGTCTTCGCCTTCTTCCTCTCGACCGTGACCTACCCCATCTTTGGCAACTGGGCCTGGGGCGGCGGCTGGCTGTCGCAGCTGGGCGCTAACTTCGGCCTGGGTCATGGCTACCTGGACTTCGCCGGGTCAGGCGTCGTTCACCAGGTCGGCGGATGGACTGCTCTGGCTGGAGCGGCTATCCTGGGCCCGCGGATCGGCAAGTTCAACCGGGATGGGACCGCGAACAGTATTCCTGGGCATAACATGACCATTGCCTATCTGGGATGCTTCATCCTGTTCCTGGGCTGGTTCGGCTTCAACCCAGGAAGCACGCTCGCTGCGTCGGGCAGCGGCGGCCTTCGCATCGGCGTCATTGCCGTTTGCACCATGCTGGCAGGGTCAGCCGGGTGCCTATCCAGCATGCTCTACATGTGGATGAAGAAGGGCAAGCCGGATGGGGGCATGGCGATCAACGGAGCCCTGGCGGGCCTGGTAGCGATCACGGCCCCGAGCGGTTTTGTAAGCCCGGTGGACGCCGTAATCATCGGGCTGATCGCGGGTGTGCTCGTAATCTGGGCGGTCTCGTTCTTCGATAACGTCGCGAAGATCGACGATCCAGTGGGCGCGATCTCGGTCCACGGAGTGAACGGGGCCTGGGGTGTGCTCGCGGCAGGGCTGTTTGCTGACGGCACCAGCAACTATGGTGGCGTCTGGAACGGGGTCTCGGGCAGCGCAACCGGGCTCTTGTATGGCGATCCAGGCCAGTTCGTCGCCCAGGTTATCGGCGTGCTCACCTGTTTCATCTGGGTCGGCGGCGCGAGCTGGATCTTCTTCAAGGTCTGCGACATGATCTTCGGCATCCGCACAACGCCAGAAGCGGAGATCGGCGGACTCGATATCCCCGAGATGGGTGCCTACGCCTACCCGGTGGACTTCCCGGGCACAGGCCCTGTGTACCCGGTTCCGGCGGAGGCGGCTAGCTAACGAAATCCAGCTAACGACTACGGGGTAAAGGAGTGCTTCTCGTCGAGCTGGCCGCCATTCTGCTGGCGGCCAAAGCGGCCGGGCATCTCGCCAGTCGATGGGGCCAGCCACCGGTTGTGGGACAACTGGTGGCTGGCCTCATCCTCGGGGCGGTGGTCACGCTGTTGCCCGCGAGCGAGGCGCTCCAGGAGAGCAACTCCCAAGTGGACCTGTTGTCCAACCTGGGAGTGCTCTTCCTGATGTTCCTGGCTGGCCTCGAGACGGATTGGCAGCAGATGCGGGAGACCGGGCGGGCGGCGACCGTCGCGGCTTGCCTAGGAGTGGCGCTGCCTCTGGGCGCGGGCTACCTGGTCGGTACCGCGTTCCGTCTGCCGGGTGTGGAGGCGTTGTTCCTGGGGGTAGTGCTGACCGCGACGTCGGTGAGCATCACCGCTCAGACACTGCTGGAGCTGGGCAGCCTCCAAACCACCGAAGGCGCCACGATCCTCGGCGCAGCCGTAATCGACGACGTGATCGGCCTGGTGGTGTTTTCGCTGGCGGTCGCCGCCACCGGAGCCTCGTCGGGGCTCCCGCTTCCCGTGGTGCTGGTAGGAGTGATTGCCTTCTTTGGACTGGCGCCGACAGCCGGCGGACGGGCCGCCCATTGGCTTCTCGTCCAGGCCCACCACATGCAAGGGAGCGAAGGGCCTCTGGCGGTGGCCATCGCGATCGGCTTCTTGTTCGCGGCGCTCGCCGCTCAGGTGGGCATAGCGGCCATCACGGGCGCCTACCTGGCGGGGCTGCTCATCAATCGGGAGGACCTGTACGGAGAGCTAACTGAGAAGATCAAAGTGCTTGGTTACGGCCTGTTCATCCCGATATTCCTGGTCAAGACGGGCATGGCCGTGCGGTTTGACGCAATGGCGTCCCTGGCCGGGATGGTTGCGATCGTGAGCGTCATCGCGATCTTGACCAAGATTCTGGGGTGTGGGCTGGGCTCCCTGGCCTGTGGGCTGTCGCTGCGGCAGAGCCTGGTGGTCGGCGTCGGGATGGTCTCCCGCGGTGAAGTCGCGCTCATCACCGCTGGGCTGGGCCTGCAGGCACACGTGCTGTCGGAGACGTTATTCTCGGCAACGGTGATCATCGTTCTCGTGACGACGCTGGTGACACCAGTGCTGCTCCGCCTGGTGCTGGTGCGAGTACCTGCCGCAGCCGCGGAGCTGGTCGCTAATGGGGCGTGAGTTAGGGATGGGTTTCCCGCAAGAGGTCGGTGAGAATCTCGAACAGGCTGACGTAGCCGAGCAGTCGCTGGGCATCGTCTACCAGAGCGAGGACCGGCTGACTCTCGCGGATCATGGTGATCGCGGCATCGCCGAGCGAACCTTCGGGGCTCGCGCTGATGCACAGCGTCATGAGAGCTCCGGCGGTCGGGACTTTCCCCTGTGCCGCCCGCATCAAATCACGGGTATCGAGCTCCCCCAGGGCCGGCCAGAGTGGCTGGGGCAAGACCTGTCGAACCAGGTCGGCGTCGAGACGCCGCTCGGTTACTGCTCCCAGCAGGTGATCGTCTGCGTCCGTCACGAACACCAGACGCGCGCCCGGGTCGCTGGCAAAGGCGGCGACCACCGTTTGCAAGGGGTCCGGCGGCTGGACGGCAGGCGGCGCCAGGTGGATGAGGTGCGGGCACTGCTCGACCGGTCGCTGCCAGGCCGGGACGACCTTTTGACGGCCGCCACCTGTCCCAGACTCGGACGTTGTGTCCCGAGAACGCTCCGCTCCGTTAGCCAGCACGGAAGGCGACGCTATGCCGATGTGCGGCGCGCGATTTGCGTCTGCACACGGGCAATAAGCTCCGTCGGGGCGAATGGCTTGGCGACGAAGTCATCTGCGCCGGCGGCGAACCCGGCCGCCTTGGTATCCGCTCCGGTTTGTCCACTCAGGAGCAGGACCGGAATGCCGGCGAAGCGGGAATCCTGTTTGATGCGCTTGCACACGGCGAGGCCGTCATGGGCGCCAATTCCGATGTCCAGCAAGACCGCATCGGGATGGACCGTCAGGAGGCTGTCCTCCAGGAGGTCTGGGTCGGAAATCGAAGTGAGCGCCATCTCGCTGCCCTTCAAGGCGAATTCCAGGGCCCGCGCCACTCGCGGCTCATCGTCGACTAGCAGAATCTGCAGCATGGCCCCGATGTTATCAGCCAACCGGGGGGCGGGCAACTGTAGCGCAGCGAAGCGGAGCGGTCTCGGGCCTCAACAGCCGAGGGGTAGATCGGCCATGGCCGTCAATTAGCATGGATGCCAACGGGGCCACGCGCGACGAGCTGGAGCGGCGCATTCGGGAGCTGTCGTTCCTGGAGCACGTGGTCCGGCTTAGCTCGTCGGCCCTGGACCACGAGGAAATGCTGCGCTTGATCATCGACGAAACGGTGGCGGCCACGAGCACGCAAGTGTGCTCGCTTTACCTGTGGGACGAGGCCGATAAGGCTCTGGTGCTCACGGCGACGAACGGACTGAACCCAGCGGGCATTGGGAACGTGAAGCTGGGGCTTGGAGAAGGGATCACGGGCTGGGTGGCGGCGCAGCGGACGGCGCTGGCGGTCCCGGATGTGCGCCAGGATCCGCGCTTCCAGTGGGTGCCGAACCTGGACGAAGAGACGTTTCTCTCGATGTTGTCGGTGCCCATCGTGTCACGTGATCGTGTCGTCGGCGTGATGAACGTGCAGGCCAGCGAGCGCCACCAGTTCTCGCAGGAAGAATTGGACTTCGTATCCGCTATCGCAGCCCAGCTGGCGGGGATTATCGAGATGAGCGCGTTATCGCATCGGCTCTCCAAGCAGCTGGAGCTCGAACGCCAGGCAGTTTCGCGGCTGCAGGCGCTGGACGCGAGCAAGTCCACGTTGATGTCCACGCTGTCCCACGACTTTCGCGGGCCACTCTCGATCGCCACCTCATACATCCACGGGTTGATCAGCCGCCTGGAGGGAGATGACCGGACCGCCTGTGAGGAGGTGCTGGTAGAGCTCGGTGCACTAGGCGGGATGGTGGACAACCTGATGTTGTCCCTGGAGATCGAGGCACAGAACGCACTGGTTCTGGACCTGAGCGCGTTTGATCTAGTGGAAGTGGTGCGGGGACAGAGTAGTCGCGTGCAGCAAACAACGGAGCAGCATGTGATCCGGGTCCAATCGAGCGAGGAGCAAGTACCCATCACGGCGGACAAGCTGAAGCTCCAGGCGGTGATGGTGAATCTGTTGGGCAACGCCATCAAGTACAGCCCCCAGGGCGGCGAGATCCGGGTCGATATTGAGCGGCGTCAGGATGTGGCCGAAGTAAGCGTGACCGATCCCGGCATTGGTCTGGGGGGGCGAGAGGCAGAGGCGCTGTTCGAACGCTATGGCCGTGGAGAAGCTGCACTTGAGCATGGGATCACGGGGCACGGTCTGGGGCTGTTCATTT
>DASXTD010000171.1:0-1544 GCA_036505655.1 Chloroflexota bacterium | reverse complement strand
GCCTCGACGCCGTCTGTCGGGGTGGGAGAGTAAGGCGTTGCCGGGAGAAAAGAAGGCCCGCTACGGCCGTGGCGGGCCCTTTGCTTTGGTCTTTACACGAAGTAGTAGCTATCTCACTCTGCGCGGAGCAGGCGCGGGCCGCCCCTGAACGGGGCGAGGGCGGCCTGATTCGTCGAGCCAGATGGGTGGGGTCATTGGGCTGCCGGAACTCCAGTCGCGACCACCGCTCGCTCGAGGACGTTCTAGAGCCCGCTCCGTCCGTGATGCTCGTGCAGGCGCTTTCGGGGAACACTACAAGGGACCCTCTGACTATCCTACTTTGGCGTCGTCTCCAAAGCGAAGAACAGGACGCCTCACTCGCGCCGCGCGTGGCTGGCTTGGCCGACGGAGAGTTAGCCGATGGACGCGGTGCCACCGGGCGGCCATGACGGCGAACTCGAGCGCTCCGGTTCGTGTCTGGCCGCGACGGCGGGCCACACGATAGCCGCGGGCCAAACAAGCGAGGAACGTGGTCCATTCGTAGCGGCGCGCCAATCGCCTCCAGCTCATGCCCCTCTGACGGCGGTCTCTGCCCTGCTGTTCGCGCACGCCTTGGCCTCCATCCCAACATGAGCAAAGGGTCGGCCATGATGCGAAGAGCTGGAAATTGGGGGTTTAGAGCCGCGCCAGGACAGGATGGGCGTCGAATCGCGGCTCATTTTAGTGGTTGACCCGGACGCCGAGAGCCGGGCACTCCTCGCCAACATGCTCAGCTTGGACGGCCACGAAGTGGACACCGCAAGCGACAGAGAACAGGCACTTCTTCTTCTCAGTCAGCGCCACTATGATCTCGTCGTCAGCGACCTGCGGATGCCCACATTGGAGGGCCCTGCCCTCTATCAAGCACTGAGCCAACAATACGGCGCACGCATTCCTCCTGTGATCTTCACAACCGCATATGGGTTTGAACCTGAGTACTTTGCCTTTCTTGCAGACACCCTCTCACCCGTCCTGATCAAGCCCTTGAGTCCAGTGCAGATTCTTCAACTCACCGAACGAATGCTTCGAGCATAACCGCGCACTGCGACGGGCCAGTTGCCGAGCAAGTCCGGGCGGGCTATGCTCCCTCCGCCCAGGACGGAGGTGCTGCATGATCGTCCGAGCGGTTGCTCTCCTTGTCACGCTCCCACTCATTTTCGCCGCGCCGCTCGCCGCCGAGGCACAGCAACAGGCGGGGAAAGTCTTTCGAATAGGTTATCTCGCGAACGAACCGGTAACTACTCCGATGGTCGCGCCAGTCTGGGGAGCATTCATCGAAGGCCTGCGCGAGCTCGGCTGGGTGGAAGGCCAGAACATCACGATCGAGCCCCGATTTTCCGAGGGAAAGATGGAGCGACTCCCGGATCTCGCGGCCGAACTGGTCCGCCTTAAGGTTGACGTCATCGTAGCGGCAGCTTCGCAACCGCCCGTTGCCGCCAAGCAGGCCACTGGGACCATTCCCATTGTCATGACGAACATGGGCGATCCGGTGGGGACCGGGCTGGTTGCCAGCCTGGCGCGGCCAG
>DASXTD010000170.1:0-1988 GCA_036505655.1 Chloroflexota bacterium | reverse complement strand
GCACCGGCTGCCCGTGGGCGTAGAGCTGGTGGTTGCAATTCAGGGGGATGGCGAAGAAGCTGCCTTCGTGCCATTCGAACGTGTGCTTGTCACCTCGACCGTCCTCCACGACGGTCGCCCCATCGCCCTGGATGATGTAGATGAGCTTCTCGTACAGATGCCGCTCTCGCTTCGTCTGGCCTTGCGCAGGCATCCGGGCGAAGTACTGCCCAGTGATGCCCTCCATGCCCTGCATGAGGACGAAGTAGGCCTCGGCGCCGATGTGGTCCCAGTAGCCGAACTCGTGCGCCGCCGGATCTGAGACCCCATAGCCCTCGATGACGGGGATGCCCTGCTCGTAGACCCATTTCCCATAGGGAGTCCGCTTCATCCAGCCCTCTCGGCTCCAGCCGGGAGTCTCCTCTTGTGACACTCGCCTACCTCCGCAATCTCGCACGCCCAAACCAGGCTTATTCTTGCGATCCTAGCCGCCAACGTTAGCGCCACCGGCTCGGGCGGCGCAAGCGGAATGTATCTCTGCTATGCTGCCGCCCATGGTCGGGCGAGAGAGCCTCGGCGTGCTCCTGCGCAATCGGCCCTTCGTCTTCTATCTGGGGACGACGGCCACCTCCTCGGTCGGCGGTGCCATGCTCAACGCGGCGCTCGCCTGGCAGGTGTACGACATGACTGGCTCACCTCTCCCTCTGGGATTCCTCGGCGTGGCCCGGTTCGTTCCCAACTTTGTGCTCAGCTTCATAGGTGGCGCACTGGCTGACACCCGCGACCGACGGGTCATCGTAGGCATCTCTCAGCTGGTGCCACTGGCTGTCGCCGCGGTCCTGGGCATCCTCACCGCCACCGAGACTATCACGCTGGGAGCGATCTATTTCTCGTCCGCTATCACGGGCATCGCGGCCGCGTTCCAGGGGCCAGCGCAAACAGCTCTGCTCCCGCAGATCGTTCCGCCGACCAGCTTCCAACGCTCGGTCACACTGAACACAATGGTCCGCAAGCTGTCCGGGGTTTTCGGCCCGTTCGTCGCCGGGCTGATATTGGCCATAGCGGGGGTGGCTCCTGCCTACTTTGGACGGATGGCCCTCATGCTGCTGGGCCTCGTGTTCCTGGCCAGCATTCGCGTCGATGCCAGTACTAATCCACGTGCTCAGCTCAGTCTCAAGCTCATAAAAGAAGGGCTCGACTTCATGTGGGGCCACCGCCCGGTCTTGGGAGCCATGACACTAGACCTGCTAGCCGAGACGTTTGGCAGCGCGGAGGCCCTGCTTCCGATCTACGCGAAGGACGTCCTGGGCGTAGGCGCGGTGGGCTTCGGGTTGCTCAACTCCGCACGGGCCGTGGGCGGGCTGGCCATGTCGGCCGTCCTGACCGCGATCCCGCCCGTGGTATCGAGCGGGCGCGTGCTCGTGCTCACCGTTGTTTGCTTCGGACTCGCCACCGTGGCGTTCGGGCTCTCCACATGGTTCCCACTCTCGCTGGTCCTCTACGCCTTGATAGCGGCAATCGATCAAGTGAGCGTGGTGCTGCGCCAGAACATCATTCAGCTGGGCACGCCGGATGCCCTGCGCGGCCGGGTCAACTCGGTGAACCAGGTCTTCGTAGGCAGCTCGGGCTACCTCGGCGAGATGGAGTCGGGCGTGGTCGCGGCCTGGACCGGCAGTGCGCAGTTCGCGGTTGTTTCGGGCGGCTTTGGTTGCCTGGCGGCTGCCGTGCTGCTGGCCGCGCTCATCCCCAGCCTGTGGCGCTACCGCCTGGCCCTGCAAACGCCGAGGGCCGAGGAACCCATCACGCCCCAGCCCCTGTGACGCCGATAGATATCCCGCGTTGTAGTAACGGGTGGGCCGCTCACCGGGTTTTCCCCGGTGCTGTACTGTGACGGTTAGCGCCAGTCCGTCGAGTGGCTACAGGAAAGCGGATGATCAGCAGCCCTGACCGGGAACCGGTCGCGATCGAAGGCATCGAGGAAGCCCAGGAAACTTATACCCCTGGCTCCG
>DASXTD010000169.1:0-3179 GCA_036505655.1 Chloroflexota bacterium | reverse complement strand
TGGGAGACGCATGCAGCTCGCGGCCGTCGGCCAGGACCAGATCCACCACCTGATGGGTCGCCGGGGCAGGCGTCGTGCCAGTACTCAGCACTGTCTCAACAACCCGACGGCCAGCCCCGTCCAGCGTCCAAACCAGCATCCCGAGCCCCACATCTTGAACGGCAACGTCCCCCGCCGGGGTCGCGATGAGCGTGCCTGCGGCCAGGCAGATCGGGCAGTTCAGGAACGGGGCCGGCTGCTGCGAGCTGACCTGGATGGTGCCACTCGCGTCAATAATGCCCTGGACTAGCGTTCCCTGGCGGTCACTCCCAAAATGCGTGCTGAACGCAAAGCTGCCGTCTACCTGCGGTTGCAATTGCAGCGCGTTGAGCTGCTTGGAGTCGCGATACACGACGAGCTTCTGGGCGTCGGTGAGGCTGGTGGCGTCGAAACCCTCGCGGCTGATGATGGCCTGGAATGTGATCGCGTCGGCCTGGATCTGGGGGAACCTTGCCAGGGCCAGGCTTTGCTCGTCGGCCCGCGCGATCGGATAGAAGTCCGGATCGCAGTACAGCAACGGTCCGAATGCATCCAGCAATCGGAGCTTAAGCGCGGGCTGACTCAGTTGATCGTGCTCGAATGGAAAACGGTCCGCATTCGGACGTTCCTGGATTCCGTCGGGCCCGTTCACCCATGTGTTGGTGCCGTCTGTGAAGGCGGCCAGGTTGTCGGCTTTGCGCCAGGCTAGCAGGCCGGCCGTGGTGTGCTGGAGGCTGTCTCCATTGGCCGCATTGGCTTCGTTGTCGATGCAGTCTCCGACGATGCTCGGCAGCTGGTCGTGGATCGCTGCAAAGCCCAACTGGAACTGGCAGAGAGCTTCATTCACGGTTCCGGGTGCAGGCGCGGCGGCCAGTGTCAGGATGGCTAGCAACCCTGCTAATCCGAGCAGGTGCGCTCGTCCCCGCATTAGATAGATCCGGCGGCAGCTAGCAGTCATTTGGAAGATGGCGGTCTTCGCCCTGATTTCAAAGATGGCCCGCCTGCGAGGCGAGCCGATGAGCGTACGCCCGAACGGTCGCTTCCTGCGCGCTCGACTCGACCGCCCGTCCGCGAAGTCGGCGCACCTCTGCGATCGCGTCTTCCGCGCTTCTTCCGAGGCGAACCAAATAGCCAGCTAACACAGTCCCGGTCCGCCCGATACCAGCATTGCAGTGCGCCACTACCGGCTCGCCAGCTTCGATGTGCCGACCCACTATCTCCACCGCGGCGGCAAGCTCGTCCACCGTCGGGCCTTCGTAGTCGGCCATCGGCAGATGCTGACCGGCCATCCCGTGCTCCGCGAGCCATTCCCTGGGAAGTGGATCCGGCGTAAGGCTCAGAACGAAGCACACGCCTTCATCGCGGAACGCGCCCACGCCAACCGAGTCGAGGGGTCGAGCCGCACCCGCCAGTTGGCCCGGCAGCACCCAGGAGAAGTTGCGCAGCGGGTTCATCAGCTCGCGGACCCGCTTGACCTCCTCCGCGCTGAGACCGCGGGCAACGAGCTCGTCGTCGCTCGCCGCCTGAATCTCTTCTCGGAGAGGCGTCGGGAGCACCAGGTGGTTGAAGATGTTGCGGTATTGCCGGTGGATGGCTCGTGAATGTTGGAGGGCGGCGGCCAGCTGCGTCCATTCCCGCTTCAGCCGCGCGTGCCGATCCGTTTCGTCTTTAGGGCTCATCGTCCCATCGCGGGCCATCGCTCTCTCCGTCAACATCGTTATGTCATTCTGCGGGCCCGGGGCTCGTCAGGATCGAGTCCTGGGTTATCCTAGCTCCCGTAACTAGCGGAGCGTCAAGCGGAGCGGTCTCGGGAGGCGACCCGGAGGGGAACAGTAGTGATGGCCGTAAAATCCGCGGACCAACTGAACCTGTGGGAGGAGGTGGAGCGGTGACGGCAACCGCGGTCGCGCGCAAAGAAGTCACACTGAGCCATGGCAAGACCCGCTATCTAGAAGCGGGCTCTGGGCACCCGGTTATCCTCCTGCATGGCGCCGGGATGCAGGGGGGCGCCGATGATTGGCGGCCAGCCATCGGCCCGCTTAGCTCGCATTTCCGCGTCCTGGCGCCGGACTTCATTGGCTGGCCACCTGGCGATACTCGGGCCAACCTGGATGCCTTCCCGTACCTCACGGATTTCGTGCGCGAGTTCCAGGACGTGCTGGGACTGGAGCGCAGCCACGTGGTCGGTGCCACGATGGGTGGCTGGATCGCCGGCCTGCTAGGCTACGAGAGCCCGCATCGCATCGACAAGCTCGTCATGACGGGCAACCCGGGCTTTCATGGCGCACCGAATGAGCGTCTGGCCAATGTGCAGCGGCCTACCGAGGAGCAGATCCGCAAAGCCATCGAGCGGGTTGCGACCGACCTCAGCGAGTCCGAACGCGAGGCCCTGATTCAGGAGAAGCTCCAGAAGGTCAGCGAGCTGGGCTATACCGAGGCCCACGCGCAGATGATGAAGACCATGGCCGATTCGGCGAATCGTTCCCGGTTCATCCTGATGCGCCGTCTACCGCACATCAAGGTGCCCACCCTTTTCATTCTGGGCCGACACGATCCATCCAGCGAGCTGGCCGATAAGCTCGTGAGTCTCGTGCCGGGGTCGCGCGCCATTGTCATCGAAGACGGCGGTCACCAGGTCCACTACGAGAACACCGACGAGTTCTGCAAAGCCGTCATCGACTTTCTGACCTAGCGCTGCCTCGTAGGGCGGGACCTGTGCCCGCCCCCGACGTGCTTAGATTCGGCCCTAGAGGAGGCCCGATGCCCAGAGGCGAAGAGGAAGCGACCAAGCTCGAGCGTGCCGTCGATACGTTTATCGAGCGGGTTCAGCGAGTCCCGGAGCGCTTGCGCACGGTCCCGCCGGCTGAGGGTGAGTGGACTGTGATGGAGCTCGCCGCTCACTCCGCCGAGATTTACCCCTATTGGGCGAAGCAGATCACCTTCCTGCGCGTCAGCCCCGGCGTCCCGTTCGGCCGCACGGCCAGTGATCCGGATCGGATCCGCTTCGTAGATGAGCACAAGTCAGACAGCCTGAAGAGCCTGATCGACCGATTGCGGACCGGTTCTCGCGAGGCGTCGGCCGCGCTTCGCGCCTTCACCGATCAGGATTGGTCGCGCGTCACCGGAATCCACGCGGCCCGCGGCGAAATGACCATGGACGC
>DASXTD010000168.1:0-2582 GCA_036505655.1 Chloroflexota bacterium | reverse complement strand
AGCTGCGAACGGTAGCGCAGATCCTGGTTGGATTGGTAGATGCCGAACGCCTGGAGCACCATACCCAGCGCGGCGGGCCCGCAATTGGCCCCCTGGAACCGATCACCGTCTTTTTGGGTGCGGAACGGCATGGCGAGCTGGAAACGATCGGAGCTCAGCAGTGCTGTGGTGACGTCGGCCTGGGGCGTCTGGACCTCCGCCGGCACGTCTGGGCTCGGCAAGCGCATGATGGGATCGGACGCACCAACTGTGACCAACTCGGGTGGCACCCCAGCCAGGGCGGCGGCGGGAGTGAACAAAGTGGGAATCACTACGAGCAGCGACCCAAGGCACACGACGACACGGTCACGCATTTAGGAAGGGCCCTCCGGGTTTGGCATCGGCGGGATTTTACATTAACCTCTCACCACCAGGCGGTTGGGGAGGTGAATCATGGCTATCCAGGAGCGCGCGGGGATCGACAAGCGTTGGGGTGAGTACGCAGCCGAAGAGTGGTCGGACGCCGCCGTTACTTCCATGAAGCTGGGCGGCATCGATAACCTCTTCTTCGTGTCGGGCACCGAGCTGGCCTTCTACCAGGAGGCAACAACCAAGGCTGAGGAGCTCGGCCGGCCCTCCCCGAAGCTGATCACGATGATGCACGAGCAAACGGCGCTCAACGCCGCCCTCGGGGCCGCCATGGTCACCGGTCGGCCGTCGGCCACGGCGGTACACGTTGATGTGGGTACGTTGAACTATGGAGCCGCCATCCACACCGCCTGGAGGGGCGCCTATCCAGTCCTCATGACCGCGGGCACTGGTCCCCGCGCCTACCCAGGCACTCAGCCCGGCGCGCGCGACAACACCATCCAGTGGTACCAGGAAGCGCGAGACCAGGGCGAGATCGTTCGCCAGTACACAAAGATGGACCATCGAATGGAGGGCCAGGACAACCCGGGACTGATGATCAGTCGGATGCTCCAGGTATCCATGAGCGAGCCGCAGGGTCCCGTCTACCTGGTCTTTCCCCGCGAGGCCGCCATGACCCAGATCCCGGGCGGACGCGTCCGCTTCCCCACCCGCGATCAGCTGGGGCTGGCTCGGTCCGCCTGGCCGTCCCCAGAAGACGCGAAGGAGATCGCTCGGTGGCTCATCGAGGCGGAAAACCCTTGCATCTATCCGGCCAACAACGGCCGCCATCCGGAGTCGGTCGAAGAGCTGGTTCGGTTGGCCGAGCTGCTGGGCGTGCCGGTTATGCCCAACCGAGGCGCGCGGGGCGTGGCCTTCCCCGCCTCGCATCCACTGTGCGGGACGGGCCCGGCCCCCAAGGACGCCGATGCACTGCTGATCTTCGAAAACCCGGTCCCCTGGATTACGCCGGACGAGGCGCCGTCGCCCGACGCGCGCATAGCCTGGGTCGACATCGACCCGGTGCAGTCGCGGTTCAAGACCATGGAATGGCAAGCCGACCTCTGGCTGCCCGTATCGACCGCCAGTGCCGCTCGGGCTATCTACGAGGCGGCTACGGGCATGCTGACCCAGAGCCATATGAGCCGCATCGCCGAGCGCCGCGAGCGCCTGGAGCGACGCAAGCAAGAGCAAAACGCCGCGTCCCAGGCCGCGGCTGAGAAAGCGCTCCAGCGCCGTCCGCTCCATCCACGAGTCATCGGCTATGAGCTCGGCAAGATCCTGGAGCCCGATACGATCCTGGTCGATGACGCTTTGAGCAATGGTGTCTACGTTAGCGCCTATGCGCGCCGCGACAAGGCCGGCACGCACTTCAAGTCGGGTGGCTCGAGTGGTGGTTGGGGAACCGGGGCTGCCTTTGGCGCGGCGCTCGCCAGCCCTGGCCGCGACGTAGTCTTTGCCGCTGGCGATGGCTTCTTCATGTTCGACAACCCCGTCGCCGCGATCTGGGCGGCTTCCTACCACAAGGCGCCCTATCTGAGCGTAGTGTTCGTCAACCGCTCCTATTCCACGGGCACCAACACCGTGCGCAACAGCTACCCGGAGGGCATGATCACTGAGAAGGGCGTATACAACGGCGGTGTGTTCGATCCACCTCCCGACTACGCCAAGATCGCCGAGGCTGGGAACGGCTACGGCGAGACCGTCCGCGATCCAGAGGAAGTGGGCCCAGCCCTCCGCCGCGGCCTCGACGCCGTCCATCGCGGCTCTCCGGCCGTCATCGCCTTTTGGCTCCCGACCCTGGTCGAGGAAATGAAGCTCAACTAGGAGTGGACGAAGCCGGGGAAGGCCCTCACCCCAACCCTCTCCCAGAGGGAGAGGGGGCAAGCCTCGCGCCTCTCCCTCTGGGAGAGGCCGGCCGCCGGCCCGAAGGGCCAAGGACGGGTGAGGGCTGGGCGAGTCTGCAAAACAACAGGACCTGAGGAGGTCATCATGGGCGAGATTTTGGGGCTCGGCATCACGCATTACCCGGCGCTTGCCTATAAGGGCAACCTGTCCCGCCGCATCAACCAGTGTCTGGCGGACCCGGCCCTGCCCGAGCGTCTCCGCTCGCCCGAGAACTGGCCCGCCGACATGCGCAAGCAGTGGGCCAATGATGAGGGCGAGGCCCACTCCACCGAGCATCGCCAGGCCAT
>DASXTD010000167.1:0-2440 GCA_036505655.1 Chloroflexota bacterium | reverse complement strand
GGAAGCCAGGAGGCCATGGCTTCGATGATGCCAAAGCGCAGGGTGGGGAACTGGTCCGGGACGCGACGGGTGGCCAGGGCACCGAAGCATCCGAGCGTTTGATCGACGAACAACCCTGAGGTGCCGCGGTCGTCGGGGGATGCGGCCATCGAGCGGGCGCCGGTGGTTGAGCCACCGGTGTGAATGCAGATGGGCAGATCGAGCCGCTGTGCTTCTTCGTAGAGGGGATAGAAGTAAGGATTGCTTACCGGCTTGCCGCCGACGTCGATGGCTCGCTTGAACACCCCACAGGCGCCGTGCTCTTTTCCAAACCGGAGCTCCTCGAGCGCTGCCTCCATGTTGTGGAGGGGTGGGACGATGACCCACCGCAGTCTCCCATTGGATTCCGCGGTCTTATCCGCCAGCCAGCGGTTGTAGCTGCGGCAGAGCGCCGCCTCGACCTCCGGGTTCTCGGTTACCAGGCCCAGGAAGACATTCGGGTAGAGCACCTGTATGTCCGCGCCCAATTCGTCCATGTGTCGCACCCGAGCCGGGACGTCGCGTAGCTCGCGCGTGTCGGCGGTCGTGCCCGATCGCACGTCGTCGCGGTACTGGTTCAGCGTCACCCGGCCGTCGATGATCCAGGTCTGGTGCGGTCGCTTATCGCCGGGCACAAAGTTGCGTCCCGGAATCGGCTCGATGAGGATGGGCTTCCATTCCTGCTCGGCCTCGGTCATGTACGACCAGGTCTCTTCTGTCAGTTGAACGTGGGTGTCCGCATCAATTCGCATCATGACGATCCTCTCCCAGAGCCAGGTGAGCGATTCTAGGGCGGGCAGCGCCCGCTGGCAATCTCGGAAAATTCACCCGGTGGACCGCTCAGTTGGGGGCCGCCCTCACCCCATCCCTCTCCCAAAGGGAGATGAGTAACTAGAGCTTGCTCACTACCGGGAGTACTTCTTTGGCGAAGAGCTCCATCCCGTCGCCAGCTTCCTTCAGGCTCATGTTGCCCATCTCGGGCCGGATGACGAGGACGCCGGCGTTCGTGGCCTTCTGCTGCTCAATGATCTGCTGCGTGAGCGATTCGGGATGGCCGAGCAGGAAGTGTCCGCTCTTGACCTGCGCGATCCCTCGGCCGACTCCACGGTCTGGCCGCCCGCCCTCCTTTTTCCAGGTGTAGCTTTTCAACCGGAAGCGCTCCCGCGTGAGCCCTTCCAGCCCTGGGCGCTCGAAAGGCGCCGTCTCTGCTCCCATGGCTCGGGCTTCAGGGCCCCAGGGGTAAGCGTTCTCGCGCTCCTGGTTAAGAATCTCGTCGAAACGCTCATCAAACTCGGCGTTGGTCCCGTTCACGTAGATCTCGCGGAAGATGCCGCGGTTCTCGCGCGTGGGCGTCCAACCGCACTCGCTCTCGGCGTAGCTCTTGTAGTAATCCAGGATGTCGCTGCACTGTTTGGTAGGGCCGGCGGCGATGAAGCTGATCTTGTGCTTTGCAGCCCACTGGATGCTCTGGTCCGACGTCGCCGTGGTCCAGATGGGGGGATGCGGCTGCTGCAGGGGCCGAGGAAGAATAGATACCAGGGGGAAGTCGTAGTAGTCGCTGTGCCACTCAAACGGGTTCGGGTCCGTCCATGCGCGAATCAGCAGGTCATAGGCTTCGTGATAGCGGCCGGCTTCCTCTTCGATC
Source organism: Chloroflexota bacterium (assembly GCA_036505655.1). Lineage (GTDB taxonomy): Bacteria > Chloroflexota > UBA6077 > UBA6077 > SHYK01 > DASXTD01. The sequence continues at coordinate 777 of DASXTD010000167.1, read as the reverse complement.
TTCATGTTGTACGCATGCAGTGACTGCGGAACCGCGCTGATAAAGCCAGGGACTACACGGCCGCGCGAAAGGTTGTCGAGGATGGCCAGGTCTTCAGCCACTCGGACCGGGTTCGGATACAGGGACAGGGCGATGCCCATGGTCGCCAGCTTGATCCGGCTGGTCACCTGGGTGGCGGCTGAGAGCAGGATCATCGGTGAAGGCGTCAGGCCGCCATTGGGGCCGTAGTGGTGCTCAGTGAAGATGATGCCGTCGAACCCGAGATCCTCCATCCGCTGAATCCAGGGCATACGCTCGCTGTACGCCTGGAGCCCGAGATCTCGATCCCACATCCAGCCGGGAACCGGGTACGGCATCGGGCCGTCCACGTGCGGGTGATAGGCCATGCTCTGGCGGATCCAAATTTCCATGCTCTTGACTCCAGGCTGCAGATGGTGGGGCTATTATATCGGCCCAAACGATACATTCCGTCGTATGCCGGGGGGGCCATGCGCATTCTATTGCTAGCACTCACGCTCCTGACCATGGGCGGCTGCAGCGGCTATCCATTGGGCACCGGCGCTCCAGCCGACCGTCAAACCCGGATCCCTATACGGCCATCTTTAACTGGCCCCAGGCGAGCTCGCTCGGCGCCCTGGCCGGGGTCCGCGAATTCGATGTCTTCCCCAGCCACATCCTGCAAAGCGCCGATCGCGCCAGCCTGGCCGACAACCCGTTTTTCATCACGCCTGCTCTGTACGTAGGGGCCGGGCCCTTCCGACCGGTGGAGTGGGTCCT
>DASXTD010000166.1:0-4927 GCA_036505655.1 Chloroflexota bacterium | reverse complement strand
CCGACGCACGTATTCGATCGGGGCGGCGTGTCCGCTCAGTGGAGTATGCGCCGTGTCGAACGTCAGATCGTACGCGTGGATTGAGCCATCGGTGGTGTGGCAGTCCACGAACACGTGTGGCCACCAGGAGCCATAGGCGCGCGCGAGATGATTTGACTCGATGGCCTCTTGCTTCATGTAGTCGCGGTTCAGGTTCCAACCCTCGCCTGTATTGCGGATGCCGACCCCGCCTGGCGGGCCGATCTGCCCCTCTAGCTCCGCCAGATCGAGCTTGCGGTTCTCGGTCGAGATGCGATCGTTGCCATCCGGATTCAAGATCGGGATGATGACCAGCGTAAGTTGGTCGAGCAGCTCCGGCTCTAGGCCGCCCAGCGTGAGGTCGCGCATCAAGGCCAGGACCGCCTCTTTCCCTTCCACCTCGCCGGCGTGGATGTTGGCCTGGATCATCACAATGGGCTGGCCCGCGCGTCGCGCCGCCGCCGGCGTGAAGGCGCCGCGTTTGGATACGGCAACGATGGGCATGCCACGCCCTTCGGCGGATTTACCCATCGATCGGATCCGAATAAGATCGGTCCGTCGCCGCAGCTCCCGCAGGAAAGCCACGACATCCGCGTGGAGCGATGTTTCCTGGTAGTCGGTCCGTTCAGCCCGTGTCTGTAGCGTGATCGGCCAATCAGCCAAGGTGCGGATCTCCTGGGAGGTGGGCTCCTTATAATAGCGAGACGTGGCCACCACGCAGTCATCCTCCTGGGTCCTTTCTCTCGATGCGGTCGTCGATTACCCTCGGCCGGGCGGCGATGCGCCGACGCAGCTCGCGTTTTCCCCTGATGGACGCTATCTGACCTTTCTATGGAGCGAGCGCGGCGACCTGGTGCGTGACCTGTGGGCCCTCGACCTGGAGAGCGGCGAACGACGGCGCTGGGTCGCGGCCGAAGAATTAGGTGCCGCCGGCGGGGAGCTTACCGCGGAGGAGGCACTCCGCCGCGAGCGCCAGCGGGTGCGTGGGGGTGGGTTCACCCGTTACGCCTGGGCGGAAAAGGCCGATCGGTTGCTGCTGCCTGCGAACGGCCAGCTCTACACGTTATCCAGCTCGGATCGAGAGCCCCGCTCGATCCCAGCGCCTGAGGAGGGGATCAGCGAAGGGCAGCTGACTGCCGATGGTCAACAAGTTGTCTTCCTAAGCGGTCGGGAGCTCTGGGTAGCGACGTCGGGTGGAGGGGTACCCCGCAGGCTCACGTTCGATGCCACCGAGGCCGTCAGTAACGGGATGGCTGAATTCGTGGCGCAGGAAGAGATGGGGCGTCAGAACGGATTCTGGATCTCGCCGAATGGCAGCCTGATCGCCTATGCGCAGGTGGATGAGTCCGCCGTGCCGTCCTATCCGATTGTCCATCAGGGTGGGAAGGAGTGGCGGGCCGAGCACCACCGGTACCCCTTTGCGGGCGGGCCTAATGCGCGCGTCCGGCTCGGGGTGCTGAACCAGGAGGGCGGCCCGACTGGCTGGCTCGATCTTGGTGAGTCCGATTTGTACCTGGCTAGAGTAACCTGGGCGAACGACGAACGTCTTCTGGTGCAGGCAGAGTCGCGCGATCAGCGGCGCCTGGAGCTCCGCGCCTACGACCTGGGTACCGGACACAGCGCTACGCTACTCATCGAAGAATCAGACATCTGGATCAACCTGCACGACGACTTGCGGGTGCTGAAAGATGGGTGCTTCATCTGGGCATCCGAGTGCAGCGGCTTCAAGCATCTCTCTCTCCACGCGGTGGACGGGCAGTTGCTGCAAACCCTCACCAGTGGGTCCTGGCCTGTGGACTCGGTGCTGAACGTCAATCAGGAAGACGGTCTGGTGTACTTCGCAGCCGGTCGAGAAAGCCCCCTCGAGCGCCACATCTACGTCGCGCCACTTGTTGGCGGTGACGCCGATCGTTTGAGCGATGAGCCTGGATTTCACTCGGCGGTCTTCGCGCTGGATGGCCGTAAGTACGCGGAGACGTACGACAGCTTGACGCACTCGCCGACAGTCGTCGTCCGGTGGGTGGACGAGCCGAGACGTCTGATCTTGCATGCAGGCGGACGCATCGATGATTTAGCCCCCGGCCTGCACGCGCCGGAGCTCGTCAACTTGACCGTCGATGACGGGACGGCAGTCTACGGAGCTCTTTATCGTCCCGGACCGCTGGCCTCTCGCGCTCCTCTGATCGTCTTTGTCTACGGGGGGCCGCATGCTCAGATGGTCCGCAACGCCTGGGATCTCACGCTCGACCTGCGAGCTCAGTACCTCGTCTCACTCGGATTCGCCGTGTTCAAGCTGGATAACCGGGGCTCGGCGCGGCGGGGCCTGGTTTTCGAAGGGGCGATCAAGAACCGGCTGGGCAAGGTCGAGGTGGAAGACCAGGTAGCCGGAGTGCGCTGGCTAGCGGAACACGGCTTGATTGATCCAGAGCGGGTTGGGATTCACGGCTGGAGCTACGGCGGGTACATGACCGCGATGTGCTTGCTGCAAGCGCCAGAGGTGTTCCGGGTGGGCGTCGCTGGCGCCCCAGTGACCGACTGGGACGGCTACGATACGCACTACACGGAGCGCTATCTCGGTCTGCCCGCCGAAAACCCGGCCGGATACGAGGCATCATCCGCCCTAACCCACGCGGCCAAGCTCGAGGGCAAGCTGTTGATCGTTCATGGCTTGCTCGACGAGAACGTGCACTTTCGCCACACGGCACGCCTCGTCGCGGCGTTGGAGGAGGCGGGCGTTGCGGTGGATTTGCTGCTGCTACCTGAAGAGCGCCACGGCCTGCGACAAACCTCGGCGGCTCGCTCGATTCGCCTGACCCTTGAGCGCCGTCTGGCCCATTACTTTGTCGAGCACCTGAAGCCTTAACGAGCGGAGCGGTGTCGGGGGCCAACCGCCGAGGGGAGCACCCGCGGAGGGCCGTCCAGAGACGGAGCGGCGTCGGGGGCCAACCGCCGAGGGGAGCACCCGCAGAGGGCCGTTTAGAAGCGAGGCATCTGACGCTTAGCGAACCTGTTACTGAGCGCGCTGCTCGGCGAAGCGGACGAGGCCTTCGATCTGCTCGGCGTTCGGAGAGGCCTGCCAACGTCGAGCCTTGACCAGCTCGAGCGCATCCTCGGCATCGTAGCCCTGCGTCACCAGGACGCAGGCGCCCAGCTCGGGCGCGCGGCCCACCCCGTGGGTGCAGTGGATGTAGACCTTGCGTCCGGACTCTAGTTGGTCTCGCACCCAGGAGACGCCCTGCGTGAGCGAATCTTGCGTCAGAGTGGTTGCATCGGGGGTAGGCAGGCGCAGAAAAGCGATGCCGAATCGAGCCAGCTCGCGTTCGTCGTCGGATGCTTCTTCCCGGCAGTCCACCACCGCGCCGATTCCCATCTTGTGGAGACGTTCGCCGTCTCGTTTGTGGAACGCGCCGCCCACCGCGAGGTCACTCGTGATCCAGGAGAAGTTGAGCCGGGTAGGAGCGAGCTCGGCGACCCGAGCAAAGCCTTTGCGAACGAATCGAAGTCCCTCATCGACGACATAACCGATCGCAGTATGCGGTCCGAGGGGCCGGCGTCGGCTGAGGCGATGTTCGGTCATGCGGAAATCTTGTGGGATGCTTAGTGTTTGGCGCCAGCCGCGGCGAAAGCCTGATCCTCCAGGTATTGCTCGGCTGCCACGGCGGCCGTGGTCGCGTCGCCCACCGCGGTGGTGATCTGTCGCGCGAGCTGTGAGCGCACGTCGCCCGCGGCGTAGAGGCCGGGAATGCGGGTCTCCATGCGGTCGTTGGTGGTCAGGAAGCCCTGCTCGTCGTGATCGAGGTGCTCGTGGAAGAGGCCGCTGTTCGGCGTGAAGCCGATGAAGATGAAGACGCCGTCGACCTCAAGCTTGCGGGTGCTGCCGTCTTTGAGGTTACGGACGGTGATCCACTGCACGATCTCGTCGCCGCCGATGTCGTCGATGACAGCGCTGGTGATGAACTCGATCTTGGGATTGGCCCGGGCCTTATCTTGCAGAATCGCCGACGCCCGAAAATCATCGCGGCGGTGAATGATGTAGACCTTGGACGCATGGCGCGTGAGGTAGATGCCCTCCTGGAATGCGGAGTCACCGCCGCCGGCCACCGCCACCACTTTCTCGCGGAATAGGGGGCCATCACAGACGGCGCAGTAGGAGACGCCGCGGCCGGCTAGCTCGATCTCTCCGTTGACCTCGAGTTTCTTCGGCACACCGCCCGCCGTCATGATGACGGTGCGGGATACGAGCTCGCGGCCTTCGTCGGTAGTCGTGTGGAAGAGCTGGCCCGTCTTGGCGATTTTCTCGATGGTCCCCTGCTCGATTTCCAGGCCGAACTTCTTGGCGTGCTCCTCCATTTTGGCGGCCAGCTCGGTCCCAGTGGTGGAGATAAAGCCCGGGTAGTCCTCGATCAGGTCCGTGTTGAGTAGCTCGCCACCGGGGAACAGGCGCTCAACAAGCAAGGCTCGGAGGTTGGCTCGCGCCGCATAGAGCCCAGCCGTAAGGCCTGCCGGCCCGCCCCCTACGATGAGTACATCCCAGACGTTTTCTGCCATATCCCTGTGCCTATGCTAGTCCTATCAAAGTAACTGCTGCATAAATAGTACCAAGAATCGCCGCCCCATAACACAGGACGGCCATCACCATGCGCCCGCCCCGGATACCGAGGTCGTAGACGAAATAGCGGAAGCGATGCGCCCAATGGAAAAAGGCCAGTGAGATCACCGCAAACAAATACAGCCTGATGATGGGGTTGGTTAGGAGGAAGCGCATGCCGTTTCCGCTGGCGCTGTGGGGCACCCAGCCCAGTGGAATGGCCACGCCCTGCATGAAAATGTGGATCGGCAAGACCAGGCCGACTACCCCCGCACCCGCGAAGAACAATGCCCACCAGAGCGGCTCGATCGTGTTGATCCT
>DASXTD010000165.1:0-2053 GCA_036505655.1 Chloroflexota bacterium | reverse complement strand
CACACGAACACATGCAGCGGCACCACGGCCAGCATGAAGAGGATCTTCGGCCCGTTGACTCTTTCCCCGCGCCGGACTCGCACGGCCTGCCGCACCAGGAAAGCGATCGCGAGCGTGCCGATAGTGGCGGCGGAGATGGCGACGAGCCAGTGCTCCCACGAGAGCGCGGTGAGGTAGGAGAGGTCGAACAGTCCGATCAGGCGACTGCCGCCCGGCCACGGCGGGTAGGCTGGGAGGGTCTCCGCAAGGCCCACCTGCACCCGCGTCTCGGGATGCCGGTTGATGTAGACCAGGAAAGGCAGGAGCAGACCCGCGTAGAGCAGGCTGCTGTCGAGGCGCGCATCGATGGGATGACGGTCGGCGTTCTTCTTCTGATAGAGCCGCAGAAAGCCGTAGTGCTGCCGCACCACGTGCCAGTAGGCCCACAAGCCGAGAAAGATCAGAAGGAATTTCTAGGGCCGCTGGTACCCGCTCACGCCCAGCTCAAACAGCCCGTAGCCGAGCAGGATCGTGGCGGGGCCAGCCAGAAACCAGAGCAGGCTCCAGGTGAGCAGCTTTCTCCGCTGCTGGAACTCCCGCTTGTCCAGGTACGTGCGGCTGAAGGTGCCGAAGAAGTGCGGAGTGTCGAGAAAAACCACCCAGAGGAACCAGATCCCGACCATGTCCCAGCCCAGCCCGGCGTGCATGAAGAAGAGGGCGTAACCGCCCAGGGCCGCCCCGATGAACCACGTCAGGTCTATCCGGCGATTGATGATCCAGTTCACGGAGAGTGTGGCCGAACAGTCGCGGGAGAGGATAGACAAAACTAAGCGATGGCCCAGTGGAAGTAGATGCTCCCCGAGGTGAAGCCGGCTCCGAAGGCGTGCCTCTCTATTGGGCCTTGGTCCATTCCGACTGCGCGAGGAATCGCGCCTCGTCAAGGACCTGGGGCGCGGCCGGACGCGCCAGGTACTGGGTGATCCGTTCCTCTATCTCGCGAGGGAACTCGGGCACGGGCCCCACGAGCTGATGCCCGTAGGCGCGGAGCATGATCTCGCGGAAGATCGGCAGCGCCACGCGCCCCCCGGTTTCCTTCTCCCCCAGCGTGCGGTTGTCGTCGAAGCCGATCCAGACTGCCACCGTGACCCCCTGCGGCCCGTAGGTGGACCCCACGAACAGCGCATCGCGGAAGTCGCTCGTCGTCCCGGTCTTGCCCATCACCGGGATGGGAAAGTCGCGGCCGACGAGGGCGTGGGCGGTGCCTTCCGGGAGGCGGACCACGCTGCGCAGCCCCTCTTGGATCAGGCTCAGATAAGAGGAGTCGACTGGGAGCGCGGAGCGGGGCGCCTCGTAGAGCACACTGCCGGAGGCGTCGGTCACGCGATCGATGATGTAGGGCTCCGCCAGGATCCCCGAGGCCATGGCGCGATATACGCCCGCCAGTTCCAGCAGCCGCACCTCCGACGCCCCCAGCGCCGTTGTGATGTAGGGCTGTAAGGGGCTGCGAATCCCCAGCTCTCTGGCGGTCGCGATCACCCTGTCCAAGCCGATCTCGCGAGTGATCCAGACGGCCACGGTGTTGCGGGACTCGGCCAGCGCCTGGCGCATCGGGATCGGGCCCTTGAAGTGGTTGTCGTAGTTGGCAATCCACTTCGCCGGGCGATCGGACCCCATGGATACCTCGATGGGCTCGTCGGGCACCGTGGTGTCGAGATTCAAGTTCTGGTGGAACGCGGCCAGGTACACCAACGGCTTCCATGCCGAGCCCGGCTGCCGAAGCGAGTTCGCGGCACGATTCAGGTCGGAGTAGCGCGTCGAGCGATCCTTGTAAACTTGCCGCCCCCCCGCCTCGGCCAGGATCGCCGCATCCGCGTTGCGCAGCACCACCACCGCTCCCTGGATCAATCCTTTCGCCGCGGGATGCCGATTCTCGTAGAGGGCGAGGCCGTTCTCTAGGGCTTCGTTCACGATGGCCTGCATCCGCTCGTCCACTGTGGAGCGGACCGAGATCCGCCCCTGGAACAGATCCTCGACCCCGAAGCGGCCTCCGCCGTGCAGCTTGAGCTCCGCGAAG
>DASXTD010000164.1:0-11863 GCA_036505655.1 Chloroflexota bacterium | reverse complement strand
GCCAGATCCTGAGCATCGAGGACGACGCCGCCCAGCGATTCAAATTGGGGGGTGTCCGCAGCCGTCGCCCGCCCGGTCTTGGTGTCGAGTGCGGTCAATGGAGCCTTTGCGCCTGGGTGGAGAGGCCTTCGGCGTCGAGGTCGCGGCGCCAGCAAATCTCCATGAAGTTGCCGCCGGGATCGGTGAAGTAGATCGACTCACCGAAGGGCCCCCGCTCGGGATGGCGAATCGGCCCGGAGAACGGCATGGCCATGTCCTGGGCCTGCTCCACGATCTCGTCGAAGCGCTCGTGGCTTACCGCGAAGCCGATGCGCGAGCCATCGACCCCGTTCAGGTCATCGGGTATGGGGATGTCGAAGTTGTGCGGGAACAGCACGAACAGGTAGCCAGCCAGGATGTTGCAAGGGTGAGGCGCGCCGCGGCCCGCCCGAACGTCATCCGTAGCCGAGCTAATGGTGTTGCAGTGCTTGGCGCCCAGGATCTTGACGTAGAAGTCTTCGCCCTCGCGCACGTCGGGGACGCTGCGCCCGGTGTGGTTCAAGCCTTCGATTTCTGCCATGGAGTTCCTCCTAGTGCTGAGTGCTTGGTGCTGAGTGCTGAGTCGCTATGACACCGAACCTACAAAGCACTCAGCACTTTTTCCTCAGACCTCGTCGCGGGGGGCTGAGCGGCCTGGGCGGGCTCGTAGCAGGCGCGGTGGGTAACTTCGCTCGTATCCACGAGGACGTGGCCTTCATCGCTGAAGCGCACCGTGTACAGCCGCAGGGCATCGAGGTTGGGCTGGCCGCCGGTGGGATTGCCCCGTCGATCGAACGTCGCATGGTGGAACGGGCACTGGAAGCGCCAGTGCTCTTTGTTCCAGGTGATGCGGCCGTTCATGTGGGTGCACCAGCGGCTCTGGGCGATGAACCCGTCCCTGGTGCGGACCAGGAAGACGTCCGCATCCTTGAAGAGCTTGACGTCTCCCACCCGGTACTTTTCGATGGGTCCGCAGTCGATCACGCCCACATTGGGCAGAATCAGCTCCGAAGCCTCCGGGGCGTCGCAGCAGATCTCCAGGCCGTGGCCATCGGGATCCGAGAGGTTCATGTTGTACTCGCCCTGAGCCAGGAACTGGGCCCGATCCACCCAGATATCGAGTCCGAGCTCGTCTACCTTGTCGAGTGCGCGACGGTACTGGTTGGGGGTCATCGTGAAGGCGTGGTGCACAGCGTTGGTGCCAGGCCGGCGCGGGATAACGCTTTCTTGCTGGATCAGGACCAGGAGCGAGCCGTCGTTCATGCGCAGCAATGAATGCGGGCGAGGCTCGGCCATGAGCCCGCGGCCGATGATGTCCATGCCCATGAAATCGTTGTAGAAATTCTCGCTGCGGTCGAGGTCGGTCACTCCGATGACGAGGTGGCTGATCCGCTGGACAAACCCGGCCGTGCCGTCCGCGGTGCCCTCCGCAAAGCTGTGTCCGCCGTAGGTCTGGACGGCGTTCGAGGGCGGCGGGGCCTCGTGCGCGCGCTCGATCTGCCGCCGGGTCCGCTGGGGTTGCTTCGTCTCGTCCATCGTCTGCTTCACCTCCTCGAGGCTCCTGGCCGACTATTCTAATTCTCAGAATCAGTTTTTACGAAGTGATGTCCCAATCGGCTACGTCCCACATGGAGCTGGTGCGCGGCTTGGTGTCTCCTTTTACGCCGGTCACGCCCTCGCGAAACAGCACCGCCTGAATGTTGAAGTACAGGGGCAGGACGGGCAGCTCCTGGGTCTGAATGCGCACCATGTCGCTCCATAGCCGCTGCTGATCGGCCGGATCGATCGCGCGGTTGAGGCCATCGATGACGCGGTCCATCTCCGGGTTCTGGTAGCAACCATGGTTGCGGCCGGACCATCGAGTCTGCTCGCTGGGGCACAGGCGCCCATACATCACTTGCAAAGTGTTCCCAAATGCAAGCGGATTGGAGGTGGGGGCGAAGCCGGGGTAGGTGGCGATTACCTTGTTGTCGCGAGCCTCGCCGACTGACCAGACGACCTGCTCGACCCCCAGGCCCAGACTCCTCCAGTTGCCGGCGATGATCGAGATCTCTCGCTCGCCCTGCGGATCGGGACGGGTGTGGAGAGGCACACTGATTCGGTTCCCGAGGCGATCGAGCCACTGGCCATCAGCCGTCTGCTGCCAGCCGGCATCGCGCAGCCTCTCCTGGGCTCGCTTGGGATCGAAGGGATAGGTGGCGACGCTGCTGTGCACCCAGGCCCACTTGGCGTCATCGGGGGGGATAAAGGTGTCGGAGACCGGCGCCTGGCCGCGCAGCACGGTGTCCACGAGCGCCTGACGGTCGATCGCTTGCAGCAGCCCCTGGCGGATGCGGGGGTCGATGATGTCGGCGGGGCGCGCCAGGTCAGGCCGCAGCTGCACTTCCAGCAGGCGCCAGTGCGTGGTCTGAGCGACGAAGATGAACTTCTTGCCAGCCTGCCGCCACTGATCCTCGATGTACGAGGTCTGCTCCAGGTCGAGGGCGCGGGCCAGCGTGCCATCCAGGGCACCAGCCAGGAGATTGCTAACGACCGCGTTGGAATCGGCGAAGAAGCGCACGATCAGGCGATCAATGTGCGGGCGACCCGCGTAAAAACCATCGTAGGCCTCGAGGTTGAGGCTGCTGCCGGCTTCCCAGGAAGCCACTCGGTAGGGCCCGACGCCCACAAACTCGCGGGTCCAGTACCCGAGATTCTGGAAGCGGTCCTTGTCGGCTTCGTAGGTCGATTGCAACAGATGCCGAGGAAGCGGCGCTAGCTCATCGTCGATGAGCGCGTTGGCTAGGGGATAGGTGCTGGCCCATTCGTAGATCAGCGTCAGGTCATCGGGAGTGTCGATGCGGCTGATCTGGGTGCTGAGGCGCGTGGACATCGGGACTTCCGGATCGGAGGTCACGGTCCAGACAAACGCGAAGTCCTTCGAGGAGAGCGGCGTGCCGTCGTGCCAGGTAATGCCCGGCCGCAGCTTGTAGGTGGTCTGCATAGTGCCGTCCGTGCGCACCAGCCAGGTGCCGCGGTCCTGGGAGGGCAGTTCGGCGGCCAGCGCCGGATGGAGCTCGCCGTGATCGTCATAGGTGGCGAGGCGCTGGTGGACCGCCAGCTTGAGGTCTCCTCCGCCGGTGGTGCCTACGGCCACCCCGCCCATCGACGGGATGGCCAGGTTGCCCGGCTCGCCTTCGACGGCGAAGGTCAATGTCTTGGGGGCAGTCTGGCGCGAGGATGACGGGGAAGTTTGAGGTCCGGCCTGTGGCGAGCAGCCTGCAATCGCGACAAGTGCGGCAAGGGCAAGGCCTACGCCACTGGTAAGGGTCAGGCTTGCCTGACCCGCGGGCGACGCATGCGTCGCCCCTACACTCGGGGCAAACCAAGATTGCAGTCCGAACATCTCCTAATGCACATCCCAGTCGGAGACGTTCCAGGTGGCGGTGGTTTTGGGCTTGGTGTTGCCCTTCACGCCGGTCACGCCGGCCCGGAAGATGGTGACCACGGTGTTGAAGTACAGCGGCAGAGCAGGCAGGTCCTCGGACTCGATTTTGGCCAGACCGTGATAGAGGGGGCGCTGCTGGGCCGGATCGATGGCTGTGTTGAGCGCTTCGGCGACTCGGTCCCGTTCCGGATTCTGATAACAGCCGCGGTTATTGCCGGTCCAGCGGTTTGCGTCAGTCGAGCAGGCCGAGCCGAGATGCCGCTGGATCCAGTACTGGAAGTTGATGGGAAAGGTCGTGGTCATGACCGCCGGGAAGGTGGCGATGTACTCGCGATCCTGGGCCTGGCCCGGCGACAGGTTTACCTGCTCGGAATCCAGCCCGATCCCCTTCCAGTTGTCGGCGATGATGGAGATCTCCGTCGCGTAGTCGGGCGTGGTCCACTCGGCGATTGAGACGTGCTGGCCGCTGCTGGTGACGTAGGAGCCCGCGGAGTCCTTCCGCCAGCCCGCGTCGCTCAATAGAGCCTGCGCCTGGCGCTGATCGAATGGGTAGGTCAAGACTCCGTCCTTGATCCAGTCCCAGCGGTAGTCGTCCGGGGGCATGTAGGCGTCCGACACCGGCGATTGGCCGTTGAACAGCGTGTCCACGATGGATTGGCGGTCGATCGCGTACAGCAGCGCTCGCCGGACCCGAACGTCGAGCAGATCGCTGGGCTTCGCCTTATCCGGTCGGAACTGGAACGACATGGTGCGCCACTGGACCGCCTGCACGACGTACAGGGGCTTCTTGCCCGCTTGCTCCCACTGGTCCTTCACCAGATTCGCCCGCTGAAAGTCCAGCGCCACCGGGATCGCGCCATCGACCGTGCCGGCCAGCAGCGCCGCCACAGCGGCCGACGGGTCGGTGATGAAGAGCACATTGATGGTGTCGATCTTGGGCCGGCCGCCGTAGAAGCCGTCATACGCTTTCAGGTTCATCTGACTGCCGAGCACCCAGTCGGCCAGCCGGTAGGGCCCGACGCCCACGAACTCGCGGGTCCAGTAGGGCATGTGGGCGAACTTGTCCTTGTCGGACCGATAGACATCTTCGATGAGGTGGGTGGGCAGTGGGCCGAGGTCGTCCTCGACGATGCCATTGGCCTGCGGATAGGTCTGACTCCACTCGATGACCAGGGTGGCATCGTCGGGAGTATCGATGCGGGTGATAAACGGCGCGATCTTCCCCTCCGAGATGGGGAGCTCCTTGTCGCGGGCTACGTTCCAGGCGAACACCAGATCCTTCGCCTTGAGGGCGGTGCCATCGTGCCAGGTCACCCCAGGCCGCAGCTTGGAAGTGGTCTGCATGGTTCCGTCCGGGCGCACCAGCCAGGTGCCCTTGTCCTGGGAGGGCAGCTCAGTGCTCAGCTGAGGATGGAATTCGCCGCGCTCGTCTAGTGAGGCCAGTTTCTGGTGGAGCGCGCCGGCGATATCGCCGCCGATGTTCGGCTGGTTGCCTAACCCCATGTTCATCAACACGACCTGCGGCTCGCCCTGGAGGGCAATGGTGAGTGTCTTCGGCGCGGCGGGAGCGGAGCCACTCGTCTGCCCCGCGGTGCCCGGGCTAGCGGCCGGCGCGCAGGCCGTCATCAGACCAACGAACAGGCAAGCGACGAGTATTCTGCGCATGTTTGAGCTCCTAGTGGGGTGAGGGTGACGGGACTTGTTCAGCGAACTTCTGGTTCACCACGCTAGAGCAGGTCCCATTCGTTCACGTTCCAGGCGGGGCTGGACTCCAGGGTGCGGGTGGCGACGTTGAGTACTCGATTTCCGATCAGGCGCGCCTCGGTCCGGTAGTACAGGGGCAGGATGGGCAGATTGGTGGTGATGTGCTGGAGGATCTGCGCCAGCACCTGAGTGCGCTCGCCCTGCGGGATCGTCGTCACGAAGCGGTTATAGAGGGCGTCGTAGTCGGGGCTGCTGTAGCGCGCGGTGTTGATGCCGACGAAGCGGGTCTCGGGCAGCGGGGCCTCCCAGCTCACCAGCGTCGCCAGCGCGTCGATGCCGTTCGGCCCACCGGAGAACTGGAAGCCCGGCCGGGTGGCCTTGTAGCCGCGGTCCTGATTCTGCGCCTCGCTGATCTGATAGGGCTCCACGATCACGCCGGCTCGCTCCCAGTAGTTTTTCACCGAGAATAGCACCTTCGTCTGGTTGTCGTCGCCGGCGGTGTTGCGGATCTCGACGGTGAGCTTCTCGCCCGATGAGTCCACGAAGCTGCCGTCCGCGCTCCTGGTGAATCCGAGAGTCTCGATCATCTGGGTGGCGCGCTGCAGGTCATAGGGATACTGCCGCACGCCCGCCTCGGCCGTGCGGTACTGCGTCTCGTTGGGAGGCAGGATGCTGGCGGGCACGGTCGTCCAGCCCGCCTCCAGTGTATCGACCAGCTCCTGGCGGTTGAGGGCGTAGAGCATGGCCTGGCGGAAGCGCACATCGCCAATGATGACCGGCCGAGGATCGATGAACTGGGGCCAGATGCGCTGCATATTGAAGGGAGCAATGTCGGGCCGAGCCGCGCCCCGCTGCTGGGCTTCCAACGCCTGCTCCAGCGAGACGGTGCGCCCGAGCGTAACGTCGACCACGCCGGAAAGAACGTTCACGAGGATCGCGTTCGTGTCCGTGATGAAGCGGACCTCGATCTCATCGAGCTTGGGTCGCCCCAACACGTATCGATCGTTGGCGACGACCACCGTGTGCACGCTGGGGACCATCTCGCGGACCTTGAAGGGTCCGGTGCCCACGAACTGCTGGTTCCAGTAGGGCAGCTGGGCAAAGTTGCTCTTGTCGGTCTTGTACGCGTCCTCGAGGAGATGCCGGGGCAGTGGCATGGCGAGCTCGTGGGCGTAGGCGTTGGTGAACAGGCGATCGGCATAGATGAAGGGACGGCCCCATCGGGCTACGATGGTGTGGGCGTCGGGCGCCTCGACGCCGTCCACGAAGCTGAAGACCGCGTCGTTGAAAGCGGGCAGCTCCTTGTCCGTGACGACCTGCATGGTGAACAGCAGATCGTCGGACGTGAACGGCGCGCCATCGTGCCAGATCGCGTTGGAGCGCAGCTTCCAGGTCGTCTGCATGTGCCCGTCGGGGACTACCTGCCATTGGCCGTTCTCGACGGTGGGGGCGGCCTCGGCCAGCTCCGGTCGGAGGTCGCCGTGGTCGGTCATGGCCAGTAGCCCCACGTTCACCAGGTCTTGTAAGCCGTCGCTGCCGGGTACTCCAACCACGATCTTGTTGTAAAAGCCCGGCGGATCGCCCCGCATGGCCAGCGTGATGCGCTTGGGAGTGCTGGGTGCACCGGCGTTGGCCTGGGCAGGGCTGTTGGCCGCAGGCGCCGCGCAAGCGGTCGGTAGGACGGCCAAGACAAGCAAGGCGAGGCGAGGAAGACCAGTCGCTGTCACACTGCTAAGAGCGTGGCCGAAAAGCCCCACAACTGTCATTCCGACGAGCTTGCGAGGAGGAATCCGTGCCTGGGGGTACGGATTCCTCGCCTGCGGGCTCGGACTGACAGAGTACTTCGGCCGCACCCCTAGACAGCACCAGCGACGGCGGCTAAAGGGCGGGTGCCGCGGGCGTCGTGGCTGTGGGGGTGGATCATTCCCTTGCGCACGTTATCGACGTAGCTCTGGATGAACGTCTCCACGGGCGGCGTTTCGGGATCGCGCACCACACCCATCGGATCGAGGCCCTGCTGGACCTTGTCGATCTCGCGCTTGAGCACCTCGCGAAGCAGCGCCACTCCGCGGTCGGCGGTGCCCAGGCGCTCGTTGGGCCGATCGGAAATCGGCCCCTGGGTCTCGAGCGCCATTACGTCCTGAAAGCGCAGCACGTTCATGTGATAGGTCGCCACCGGATGAATGGCGTCGGCCTGGCTCTTGCCGTCCGACGTCAGGTCGATGCAGTACTGAATCGGTCCCTGCTCGGCCGGTTCGCCGTCGAACGGGATATCCGTGTAGATGCTGAATTGCCTCGTATGAAAGTCATCGATCGGCACCTTGACCGAGATGTCGTTGAAGACGCGCTGGGTGCAGGGGAAGGGGCACAGGTCGGTGTCGTCGAGGCCGTTGGTGTGGACCTGGCGGCGCTTGATGCCAAACGGCGTCTCGGCATATTCGATCAAGGCTAGCTCGTCCACCAGGCCGCGGGTGGTGCTGGCCGGCGTGCGCCCGCCGCCGGCGCCAGTATTCTGGTGCAGGATTACGACGTGGGACTGGTCCACGTGGTTCTCCATGATCTGGAGCCAGTTGCAATCGAATTGCGAGGTGAGCTTCACGACGCTGATGGGGCCGAGCTCGGGCACGTCATAGCGAGGCAGCAGAGGAGCCGGATTCGGGCCCATGTACGTCCAATACATGCCGTAGTGCTCGCGCACGGAATAGGCCTTGTGCTTGACCGTGAGGTGGAGGAGGCTCTCCGCTGGCTCAGCCGGTGTCTCCAGGCAGTTGCCGTTCACATCGTAGAGCCAGCCGTGATAGGCGCAGGCTATCCCCCGCTCCTCGACCCGGCCGTACAGCAGCGAGGCGCCGCGATGGGGGCAGTGATCGCCAATGAGCCCAACGCGGCCGCTCTTATCGCGAAACAGCACCAGGTCCTCGCCTAGCATGCGCACGAACTTGGTCGGCGTCTCTTCGGAGATCTCGGGCAGCAGCGCCACCGGGTGCCAGTAGCGCCGGAACAGCTCGCCACCCGGGGTGCCCGGTCCCACCTGGGTGAGTAGCGTATTTTCTTCGGGCGTCATAAAGCCTCCCTCGCAGGTACCTTGCGGCAGTTTTAGCAGAAGCCCGGGCTGACTAGGTGGTCTTCCCCGTGGCCGCTTGCAACGCGTTCAGGGCATTGATGCGGCCGAATCCACATTTGGGATCGTGCTTGCCGCCCGTCTTGCAGATGTCATCGGTGGTCTTTTCGATGATGTCGACGACCTGTTGATTGCTTAGCTCGGGGTTGGCGGACAGGATCAGCCCGGCCAGCGCGGAGACAAAGGGCGCCGAGAACGCGGTGGCGGTTCCCATGCCGTAGCCCCCATCTTTGGTCGTGGTCAGAATATTCACACCCGGGGCCACTACTGCCAGCTGGGGCCCGCGGCTGGATTCACTCCAGATCGCATCGCTCTGATCAGTGGCACCGACCGCCAGCACGTGAGGCGTGGCCGCCGGATAAGCAACCGGGCCGCCGTTATCGCCCGCGGCCGCTACCAGCACCGCGCCGCGCGCCCAAGCGTAGTTCACGGCGGCATTCACCACGCTGGACTCGGAGGTAGCGCCCTGGCTGATATTGATCACCCTGGCGCCCTGGTCCACCGCGTAGGTGATGGCCTTCGCCAGCAGGAACGTCGCGTAATTCCCATTGGCGTCCGCGTCGCGAATGATCAAAATCGGGTTCATCTGGGCCAGTCCGGCGATGCCATCACCGCTGCTGGTGGCGGTACCAATAATGCCGGCCACGCCGGTCCCCTGGCCGTGCCGATCCGCCGGCTCGCCGCCGCCCAGAATGAGGTCCGGGCCCGGGATCAGCTTTCCCTGCAGATTCTGGCCGCTCAGCGCCACGCCCGTATCGATGACCGCGATCGTTACCGAGCTGCTTCCTTTGCTAATGCCCCAGGCTTCGGAGGCGTGGATCTTGGCCAGCGCCCACTGCGAGGAGGGCTGGGGAGGACTCGCGGTATTCGCCGGCGACCCGCCCACCGAGCCAATGTAGTTGGGCTCCGCAAACTCGACTGCTGGATGGCGGCTGTAGGTACCCACCACATCGCCCAGGCTAGTTCCGGCCGGGATCTGCATCAGGTCGGCCCTGAGCTGGGGAATGCTGGCCAGCTGATCGACGCGATTCAGCGTATTAAAGGAGGTAATGACCTCGGCAGCGGTGTCGTCCTTGAATTTGACGACGAACTGGTCGACCAGGAACTCTGACGGACGGGAGACCCGTACCGGTTGACTGAGCGGGCTGTTGCCCCGGCAGCCGACGGCCCCGCCCGACAGGAGCACGGCGAGCGCGATGGCCAGGCGGAGCTGGGGATCTCTCCAGAGCATGCTGCTTCCTTCCCGGGCAACCCGCGATAGCAGGGCATTGTACGCGTCCAGTGGAAGGCTGGCTGGCTACTTCAGGTTGAGGAGTGGGAAGTAGGCGATTCCGGGTGGGGAATGAGTCGCTGTGCGGAAGAGAGCCATATGATCGCTAATAGGAGAGAAGATAGTGAATCGGGACTTTGGGCCATTCTGCCAGTCGCAGTCCGGCCGCTGTTTTGGGACTACCCCCGGGTCCGTGAGCTGGGATGCGGATGCGGACTTGATCACTGGGCGCGTGCTGGCTGCTGGTCGTGGGAAGCGGTTGAGTGGCTGCGCCGCCCAGATTCAGCAAATCCGCCATTGACCGTTGATGCGATGCCGTGCTGTCCCTTCCGTCCCCCCAGTGCCTCGCGCCGGAAATACCCCGTTTCTTAGAGGGCGAACGCACGCGCCGCCCGGCGCGCCCAGCCACTGAGCTCCCCTTGATTGGTCTAAAAATCGACCGATCCGGGCCGTTGTAACGGAATTGTAACGGCCCCCGAGCCCCGGTAACGCGGCCGTACATTCTCGAAACACCGCTGTAACGGAGGAGTCCGTAAGCTTCTAAGGACCGCAGGTTGTTCGAACAGGAACTCGCCTGGGGCAACTCCGAAAAGGAAATGGCTCGTGGCCCCTGAACCCGAAACCGCTGAGCTTCTGGCCCACACGCCGGTATTCCAGGACGTTCCGCTGGATGGGCTGACCTCTCTGGCCGCGCAAGGCTCTCGACGAGTCTTTGCGGCCCAGGCGGTGCTCATGCGCCAGGGCGATCCTGCGGACTGCATGCACGTCATCGTCCGCGGTCAAGTCCGCGTGACGCGATCCCACCCCGCCCTGACAGCCCTGGTGTTACTCGCTGAGCTGAGCGCTGGCGAGACGGTTGGTGAGATGGGGGTGTTGGACGGCGACGTCCGCTCGGCTACCGCCACCGCCGTGGAAGAAACGGAGACGCTGGAGATCAGAGCTGAAGCATTGAGCGATCTGCTGCTGCGATTCCCGGGGGTGGCCGCGGCGCTGCTCCGCCTCCTCAGCAAACGCATTCGGAACACGAACCAGCTGATCGAGCGGTCCCTCACGCGCCAGTCCAATCGCCCAGAGGGCCGCCTGAGAGAGGAGAGACCAGTGTGACGTTCTCTCCCAGCACCCGCGAGGTCCTCAGCCCAAATAGCGGGGGCTTTCGCTGAGCGCGTTGGGCGCGAAGAGATCCTCGAGGGCGGGCTCGCGCGGAATCATCCCCTGCGCGTGGGCGTACCGAATCAGCGTGCCTAGGGCGCCTCGGTTGGCTTCAAGCGAGTACGGCCACGGATCCGGCCCCATGAGCGCCCGCTGCTCTTCCAGCAGATCCTGTACCCAGGCCAGAGCGGTCTGCCGGGGGTCCGCCAACCGCCGATAGCACTGCTCTTTGGCTTCGCGAAACGCCCGCAGCACGCTCACGCTGACCCACGGCGCCGCGTCCAGAATCGCGTTGCGGATGACGACGGTGTGCATGATGGGGAAGTTGCCGGTCCGCTGGAAGTAGTCGCGCTCGATGTCTTTGGGCTGGGCGAACAGCCTCCGCACGCGCGGATCGCCGCGCACGAACGAAGGCAGGTTCTCGGGGTAGATCAGCGCATCCAGCTCGCCGTCCAGGAGCATCCGCTCGATGTTGTCGCCCTCAGACACGCGCTGAACATGCAGCCAGGCCGGCGGCTCCCATTCCAGCGCCTCTTCGTCTTGCGTGTACCATTGAATGCTCGCGGGATCGAGCCCATAGTCATCGGCCAGGATCCCGCGCATCCAGACGCCGGCCGTGGTCTGAAAGGTGCGGAGGCCGATCCGGCCGCCGTTGAGGTCCTCTGGGCGGTTCACGCTGCCGTCATTGCGGCAAAAAATGAATGAGTGCCGGAAGCGACGATGCGGAAACACCGGGATGGCGGTGAAGGCCCGCCCGGCACAATGGGCGACCAGGAAATCAGACATCGAGAGCTCGGCGACGTCGAACTCTTCGAAGCGCATCGCCCGCCAATGGCGCTCAGGCGAGGGCATAGTCAGCACGGTGAGATCGATACCATCGGGCCGAACGGATCCGTCGATGAGGGCGCGCGTGAGGTCGTAATCGCCGCAGGCCAGCGTCAACCGCAGATTGCTCAACTCCCTCTCCCTTTGGGAGAGGGTTGGGGTGAGGGTGAACTGACTTTTACGCCCAATTTCGATTGCAGTACGTTATTCCCGCTCGCCGGACTCGAATTCGGCGGCCCGAGCGTCGATCTCCTCGGGCGTCAACAGGCCTTTCTCCGTGGCCAGCTGCTCGAGCGCAGCCACCCAGCGCTCGTAATAAGTCTCGGGTCCGCCAGCCTCGCCTTCGGCA
>DASXTD010000163.1:0-4080 GCA_036505655.1 Chloroflexota bacterium | reverse complement strand
AGGCGGATTCCAAGGCGGCGGTCCTGGGGATGGTCGAACCGTTTTTCCCCTACTATTCGCCGGAGATCCTTGAAATCGTGCCCTGGGATGCGGGGAAGCAAGCCATTTTGGCTAGCGCTCGCCAGGCCGCGGCGCGCTGATCGCAGCGACCGCCGAACGCGGCGCTTAGCCCGCCTCTACCCGGGTCGGGGTCACCCGAGCCGCGTGGGCGCGGAGGTTGGTCAAGTCGAAGCTCCGCACGCTAGGGACCATCGCGACGGCCAGAGCGACGAGGACCACGACGGTGCCGCCGAAGCCAGCTGAAAACTCGGCGCCCCACAGGCTGGCCAGCACCCCGGACTGGAACTGCCCGAGTTGGGGACCGCCCATGGTAAAGACGCTGTTGACCGAGGCCACCCGGCCCCGTAGCTCGTCTGGAGTGAGCAGCTGGTTGCTGGTCCCCCGAAACACCACGCTGATCGTGTTGCCGGCCCCGCTGCCCGCCAGTGCCACCAAAGACAGCCAGAACACAGATGAAAGTGAAAAGACGAGGATCGAGAGGCCATATACCGCTACACCGGCCAACACCCACCACCCCGCCTGGTCGCGCCGCGGGATCCTGCTCACGATCACGGCCCCCACCAGCGACCCAATCGAAATGGCCGAATACAGCATCCCCAGCCCCGACGCCCCGACGCCCAGGATGTCGCGAGCGAAGATCGGAAGCAGCGCACGGGGGGTGCCGAAGAAGTTCTGGGCAAAATCCAGCGCCATGAATGACAGCAAGATTGGGTGCGTCCATACGAACGCAACCCCGCTCCCTACCGCCGATAGCGAGACTGCCCGCCGACCCACTGCCGCCTGGAATGGGCCACGCATCAATACCAACGCGCCCAGCATGACAATCCAGGAGGCTGCGTCCACCGCATAGCAGATGCCGGCGCTCGCAAACGCGAGCACCAGGCCCGCCAGCGATGGTCCTGCGATGTTCCCAAGGGTGCGCTGGGCATTCGTCAAGGTGAGAGCTTCGGTTAGCTCGGATGCCGGCACCATGTTAGGAACCATGGCCTGGCGGGCCGGGTTATCGAGCGCGGCGGCAAGGGCCATGAGCACCGTGGCCCCGTACAACACCCCTGGTGAGATCAGCCCTGCCAGCGTGATCACAACCAGGGAAGCCGAGACGCAGAACTGAGCCAGCTGCGTCACCATCAAAAGGCGCCGCCTATCCAGGGCATCCGCCAATACCCCGCCGAATAAGGTGAGCACCATCTGCGGAACCGCTCTCGCCAGGCCCAGCGCGCCGATCTGTAGGGGCGAGTTGGTCAGCTCATAGATCTGCCAAGCCATGGCGACGGTGGTGAACTGGCTGCCAAACACCGAGAAGGTCTGACCGATCGCGAAGATTCGATAGTCGCGGTGGCGCAGGACAGACCGCAAGCAGACCTCCGGGCTCGCGTACAGGGTGACGCTGCCAATGTATCACGCAGTCGACCGCAGGTATATACTCGCTCACGTTCGAGCGCGTGGTCTTGGTGCGATGCATACCGCGAAGAGGAGCCGATGATGGATGATCAACGACCCGGCGCAGCCTACGGAATCGACCATTACGTCGTGCCGGTGAGCGACGCCGACCAATGGCTAGCCTTCTATACCAACGTACTGGGCGCGGTGGCCCGCACTCCGGGCGGCGGCAATGCTCTCGAGCGCCCCAACCAGGGACGGCGTGGCGCGCAATTCACGTTTGTCGGCGCGGCTCATGTGGGCGGTGCCCCTCAGGACTCGTTCCCAGCTAGCCAGGGGCTCGGCGTCGGTGTGCCGCGCTATCGTTACTTCGTCCGATCTGAGGACATCGACGAGCATATGCGCCGACTCGACCAGAACCAGGTCGCGCACACAGTTGCGATTCGCACGTCAGAACAGGGCGAAGAAGGGATCGCGGTCCGCTTTGAGGACACCGACCACAATCAGCTCGAGCTCTGGGCACCGAACCGGATGCCTGCCGGCGCTATGGACCAGGAGACCCCCACCAAGGTGGGCCGTCTCGCAGGCGCGGTGTACGAATCTCGTGATCTCGCGCGAACCGCGGATTTCTTCACTCAGTACTGCGGCATGGACCCGGTCTCAAACGCCGACGTCGAAAAAGATACGTTGGTTCTCCGATTCGCGGCCGGCGGCAATCTGACCTTCAAAAAGGTGGACAAACTCAGCAAGCTCACCGGCGGCCACATCCATCCTCTGCACACGGCCCTGATCATCCGGGGCGATGAGATGATGGACGTGTACCAGCGGATGTGGAACGAGCTACCGGAGTGGGATCACGATCCGGTCATCCGCACCCACATTCCCGACGAAGAGGCAGAAGCGCTCCCCGCGCGGACAGGCATTCACGGAAGCCCGATCGGCGCCCCCTGGCGGGCCGGGTTCAGACGCGGCGATAGCTTCTGGGACTGGGACACCAACACCTTCCACTGGATGCCCGGCGCCCCCGATCCCAGCTCCCCCACCCAGCTTACCGCCGAGTCTGCACAGATCTACCTGGACGCGCACCTCGCCACCAAGCAGCGTCGCTAGGCTTATCTGCGCCTGAGGATGAAGCCACGTGGTCGGCTGACGCTCCTGCTGTTGGCCGTCATCCTGGCTGGCTGCCAACAAACAGCAAGGCAATGAACAGTCCTGGAATGCGCACACCTAGGATGTAGTCTCTTAGCGAACCGTTTATTCGCCTAGCCCGCTTTCGGAGGAACCATGGCCGCCAGCATCGAAACACTTATCACCGACGACATGCGCGCGTGCATCGGGAAGAAGTCGCCTGTCTGGTCGCTGCCTGAAGAGATCTCTGCCTCCGACGTGAGGCGCTATGTCGAGGCGACCGGCGACAACAACCCTCTGTGGCTCGACGATGACTTCGCGCGCGGCGTGGGGTACCGCGGACGCCGCGTTCCCCCCTTGTTCGTTCAGCAGATGCGCTGGCGCATCGATTCTCGCGAACCGGGCGAGAGCGACAGCTGGTCGGGCCTCAAGTTTCCACCTGGCTACACCAGCACCCGCAACGCCGGCCAGGAAGTCGAGTGGCTCGCGCCCGTCTATATCGGCGATTCATTAACCTTTCAGACCGAGCTCACCGAGATCTTCGTCAAGGAAGGCCGGAGTGGCCCCATCATCTTCACCAAGCACCTCACCGAGGTTCGCAACCAGGACGGGCTGCTCGTGATGCGCACGACCTCTACTTCGGCCAAACTCCATGCGGCCCGAGTCGATGAGAATTCCGCCGAATCCAGCAACGACTAGTTTTTCAACGCACTAACGGAGGGCCCATGCGCGTCCGAAATCGGTTCGCATACGTCCTGGCTGGTCTTACGATCCTGGTGCTCGGATGCGCGTCGCCTGGGGCGCCAGGCCAGTCGAGTTCCGGCTCCAGCGGACAGCCACAGCCCAGCAGCCCGAAGCGTTTAGTTGCCGCCGTCGCCAGCACCCCATACGCGCTGAACGCCAGCCTGGGCGCGTATCTCGGATCGGCGCCCGGCATGGAAGCGATCGGCGCCCTCGTCAACTCGGGCTTTGTCATCGTCGATAACGAGGGCAACCTCCAGCCCCTCCTGGCTGAAGAAGTCCCCACGGTCGAAAACGGCGGTTGGAAGCTGCTTCCAAACGGAAAGATGGACATCAAGTGGGTCATTCGTGACGGCGCGAAATGGCACGACGGAACTCCCGTCACCTCCGAGGACATTGCATTCACATATCAGCTCGCCATCGATCGCGACCTCGCCATCTTCGTGCAATCCCAGTACCGCATCATCGAGTCGCTCGAGACGCCCGATTCCCGGACGATTATCGCCCACTGGGCGCGCCCCTTCCTGTATGCGAACCTTGCGTTCGGCTACGGCAATGACAACTCCAACCTGCCCCTTCCCAGGCACCTGCTGGAAACGGCCTACAAGGCCGGCGACAGTGAAGCGTTCCTGAACCTGCCTTATTGGACCTCCGCCTTCGTCGGGACCGGCCCCTTCCGGCTCAAGCAGTGGGAGGAGGGAACCGGCGTGACCGTGACCGCGAACGACGCTTTCGTGCGCGGCCGCCCCAAGATCGACGAGATTGAAGTGC
>DASXTD010000162.1:0-3268 GCA_036505655.1 Chloroflexota bacterium | reverse complement strand
TCCTCTACCGCGACGAACTTCCCATCCTGGATCGCCACACCCACGCCCTCACGGGTCTCGGTGTGACTGACCAGCTTCGCGTTCTTGATGACCAGATCAACATCAGCCACGCTTATTGGCTCTCCCCACTCGAGAGGGGGCCGGAGGGAGGGGCAACCTTGACCACGATTTCTTCGGCGATCATCTGGAGATAGTCGATGCGTTCCTCGGGGGTGCGCGGCAAGCTGTAGATTGTGAACCCAACCGCGTTCAGCCCCACCTCGTCTTGCGCCCGCAACAACGTTTCCACGCAGTCAGATGGCGAGCCGTGCACCGTCCAGTCATCGAGACTGATCGTCGGATCGAGCTGCAGGGGCACCATCGCCGATTCCTGCATCTCCCAGCTCTTGTACATATTGAAGGTTCGCTCGAGGTACGCCTTCGCCCGCGCCGCCGCGTCCTCTTTGCTGGTCCCCACGATCAAACTGCGTGAGGCACCCAGAAAGCCCGGCCCTGTCTTGCCTTGCGCTTCACGCTCTTCTCGATAGACGCCTGCAAGCCGACCGACGTCTTTCCACGCATCCTGGGGACCGAACAGTACGCCATCAGCGATGCGCGCCGCGCGTCGGGTGGCCGGCTCGCTTTGGGCGGCCATCTCGATCGGTGGATGCGGCTGCTGATACGGACGGAACCCCATACGGCCGCCGGTCACGCTGGTGTAGCGTCCATGAAACGTGACCTCTTCGCCAGTCCAGAGCTGCTTCATCAGCTCGATCGATTCCTCGACCTTGCGCGCTCGATCTTTTCGGCTCAGTCCCGCCGCCTCCAGCTCCACCTCCCGATAGCCGACTGCCACTCCTACCGTGAGCCGCCCGTGGCAAAGGTGGTCCAACGTAGCCACGTTCTCCGCCACCTCCACCGGATTCAAGATGGGAAGCAAGATCATGGAGGTCTTCAAACGCATCGCGCCGGTCTCGGGCGCTAGCCGGGCCAGCATCGTGAATGGCTGCGGCCACACGGTCGGGTGGGAAAGCCAGTGCTGGCCAATCGAAACCCACTCGAAGCCCATCGTCGAAGCCGCGTGCACGACTTCGATAGCCTCGTCCAGGATCTGCGTCGGCGGGCGGTCCGTAGGGCTCCAGAATGGGGTGAGATGGAAGCCGATCTGCATGGGCGTGCTACTCCCGGCGATCCATTGGGGCCTCCACCTTACCATGTTTCGGCTCGCCCCTCGACTCCCCCGCTAACCTTATGGTAGCGTTACATGTAACCTCAAGACGGAGATGAATCCGATGGCGGCCGAACGCAAGCCAAAGCCAGCGGCCAAGACATCTACCGAACGGGTCCGGGCCTTCCGCGCCCGGATGCGCGCGAAGGGTATGCGGAAGATCGAATTCTGGGTTCCCGACGTGAACTCACCCGAGTTCGTCGCACAGGCACACCGCGACTCCTTGGCAATCGCCAACAGTCCCTACGAAGCGGATGACCAGGCCTTTGTCGATTCGATCTCCATAATCAACGACCCAGAATTCGACAACGAATGGCGGTGACCCGCGGCGAAATCTGGAGCGCAGCGGGTGGCGGCGACTATACGGGTAAACCCAGACCGGTAGTTATCCTGCAAGACGATCGCTTTGAGCATGTCCCGTCAATAACTGTATGTCCCTTTACAAGCGATCCGACGTACGCACCATCCGCAAGACTCGTTGTCGAACCAACCGAACTAAATGGCTTGGTTGCTCAGTCTCGTCTCATGGTAGATAAGATCAGCACGCTCCCTCGCACCAAATTGGGTGCTCGCATCGGTCGGCTTGACGACCCGGATGTGGCCAGGCTCAATGAGGCGGTGTTGCTCTTTCTAGGGCTCGCTGTACCGACAGCCTAAGGCTAGCCATCGGATGCTAGAATCGGGCCAGTTACCGAAACGCGAGGACGAAGCCATGGAAGCAGGCGGCCCGTTCGACAATCGCTTCACACGCGCGTTCGGCTTCCCCCTCGAGCGCATCGCGAACAAGATGCAGGACCACCTGACTGACCTGATCCGCGCCTTCATCGCCGAGTCGCCCTTCCTGGTCATGGCCACCAGCGATCCCGAGGGCCACTGCGACGCCTCCCCCAAGGGCGGCAAGCCCGGCTTCGTCCGCATGCTCGACGACCACCACCTATTGGTACCCGACGTTGCCGGCAACAAGCTCTTCCAGTCCTACCAGAACATGGACGCCAATCCGCACGTCGGCCTCATCTTCTTCATCCCGGGCATTTCCGAGGTCGTGCGCGTCAACGGTCGCATCGTCCGGATGGTCGATCGGGGCGAGCTCGATCGCCACGACATCGAAACCGAGATGTACAACCCGGATGAAAACCGTGCGGTCCAGCAGGGCATCGTCATCGAGATCGAAGAAGCGTACGGCCACTGCCCGCGTGCCTTGAATTACTCACGGCTCTGGGATACCGAGCAGATCACCCACCGCCAGACCAGCGGCCGTCACCCCCTGAAGCCCGCCCAGCCGAAGTAGGCCTCAACTGCCCCCTCTCCCTCTGGGAGAGCGCTGGCGTGAGGGTGGACATCCGCTACTTGGTGATCCCCTCCCCCTCGGACGGGGGAGGATAAAGGTGGGGGTGATTCCCCGGACCCCTACTACTCTTCCGGCTTGAACTCTAGCGAAACTGAATTGATGCAGTAGCGCTGGCCCGTCGTATCGCGCGGCCCGTCATCGAACAGGTGCCCCAGGTGCGCCCCACATTTCTTGCACAGTACTTCGGTCCGGATCATCCCGAAGCTCACGTCCCGGTGCGTCTCGACGTTCTCGCTCACCGCCGGGCTGTCGAAGCTCGGCCAGCCCGTCCCCGACTCGAATTTCGCATTCGACGAGAACAGGGGCGCCTCGCATGCGACGCAGTGGTACATGCCCGTCTCATGGTTATTCCAGTACTTGCCGGTAAACGGCGCTTCAGTTCCCTTCTGGCGAGCCACATGGAACTGCTCCGGCGTCAGCTTTTCCTTCCAGTACGTTTCGTCCTTCTCTTTCAAGTCTTCCACGCTTTCTCCTCCACCGTGTTCAGCAAATTTATACTGCTACGCACGCCACCCGAGGTTAGAATGCTCCGCGTCGGCATCTTTGCGACCCCCAAAGCGGGACAGCTGGGAGGCTACCCCTGTGGGCGATCACTTTTGAATGTGGCGGCCACTCAGGGGCTGGGGCCGATTGCACACATCCGTCCCTCGGGGATTGTGGCCGAACCTGAGTTTCTGCCGCCCTTTTGGGGGAGTGTGGCCGAAGCTGAGTTT
>DASXTD010000161.1:0-6266 GCA_036505655.1 Chloroflexota bacterium | reverse complement strand
AGGGCCCGGGTTGGGGCGGAGCGGTAGGTGCGCCAACTGTCCGCTCCAACCGCCCGACAACCTCGGCGCGCGGCCGCCCGACCTTCCGAAGGTGCCCGGCCGAAGGAAAAGCAATACCGCGCGGTGCATCCTCAGTCTGGTCCCTCCCGAGCCTTGTGGCTGGGCGGCAAGCTCGCCGCCCTCGCTGTACTCGGGCTGAGCATCGCACTCCTTCGGTGGCTGCTCATCGCGCCGCAATTCCAGATAGCCACAGTGCTGATCTCCGGAAACGATCTGGTGCCTGCCGACGAAGTGGCTGCCGATCTGCCGTTGGCGGGCACCAACTTGTTCACCATCCGCGGCCGGCGGGTCGCCAAGAGTATCGAGCGGGATCCGGCGGTGGCCCAGGCCCTGGTTCGCCCCCGTCTGCCGAATATGCTCTCGATCGAAATCGAGGAGCGTCAGCCAGTCGTGATTTGGGAGGAGGGAGATACCCGGTGGCTGGTCGATGACGATGGCCGAGTACTGGGATCAGGTGACCGTCCTTTGGACGGCCTTCAAGAGCAGCTCCCTTCGGCGGTTGGCTCCCGGGACCGCTCCGCTACCCTGCCCGTTGTTGCCGCGCCTCCTGAGTTGGCTATCGCCCCTGGTCAGCAGGTAGACGTTGGGGTCGTCCGCATGGCACGAGCGGTGACACCACGGCTCGCCGAGTTGGGGCTCGATGCGGCCAGACTGGAATACGATCCCGCCCGTGGCATGGCAATCATCGCGGACGGCGCTTATCGCGTGGAGCTGGGTTTCGGCGATCAGCTTGACGCACGCCTGGAGGCATTTGAAACGATTTTTCGGTATCTCCAGCAGTCGCACACTCCGGTTCAATTGATCGATGTACGTTTCTTGGAGCGCCCTTACTTCCGCTAGGTTCATCCGGACGGGATAGAGCAAAAATCATTTGCGCAATGAATTTTCACTCTGCCACCAGGTGCTACCTGGATAGCTCTGGTATCATCGACTGCCTTCGGGCAGGCAGAAAAGCCATCCTGACAGGCGTTTGGACCAGACCGGGCTGTCGGGCGGGGGAGCGCGGTTGGCTCGCGACCAGATCGTAGTCGGTATCGACGTAGGCACCACCAAGGTTTGTACCCTGATCGCCGACCTTAGCGCCGGCGATCCGGAGATCCTTGGCGTCGGAATCTGCCCTTCCCAGGGAATGCGGAAGGGCGTCGTCGTCGACGTGCAGGCGGCCACCAATGCCATTGCTAGCTCGCTCCATCGGGCCGAGCAACAGGCCGGCCTGAAGGCCGTGCGCGTGTTGCTCGGCATCACGGGCGCCCACATCCTCTCCACCAATACCCATGCCGTAGTGGCGGTGCGCGATCCGCGAAATGTGATCACCGCTGATGATGTCGCCCGGGTGATCGATGTCGCTCGCGTCATCCAGCTGCCGGCCGATCAGGAGATCCTGCACGTCATTCCTCGACACTTCACGGTCGATGGGACGGATGGCATCCATGACCCGGTCGGAATGCTGGGCCGCCGCCTGGAGATCGAAGCCAACATCGTAACTGGCTCGACCACTCCCATCCACAACCTGATGCGCTGCATCGAGTCGGCGGAGGTCGAGCCCGAGGGACTGGTACTCGAGGCCCTCGCGGCCGGCCGCGCCGTCCTGACTGAGGCCGAGCGCGAGCTGGGATCGCTCGTCATCGATATGGGTGGGGGCACCACCGACGCTGCCCTCTTCCGTGACGGCAGCATCGTCCACGCTTGTGTCATCCCGGTGGGCGGCTATCAAATCGACAATGATCTCGCATTCGGGCTGCGTACCACTTTGCCAGTCGCCGAAGAGCTCAAGATCCGCCATGGATCGACCATAGCCTACGCTGACAAGGGGAACGAGACGATCGAGGTGGCCGCCTACGGTCGCGACGATCCCGATCAGATTAACCAGCGGCTGGTGGCCGAAATCATCGATGCCCGGCTAGCTGAGACCTTGGAGCTGATTCGGGCCGACATTGTCCGGGTCGGATTCGGCGACACCTATCCGGCCGGCGTCGTGCTCACCGGTGGCTGTTCGAAGATCGCCGGGATCGCCTCGCTCGCCTCGGAAATCTTTCAGGCCCCTGCTCGGGTAGGCGTACCTGAGAACGTGCAAGGGCTGGCGGATTTGATCCGCGACCCCGCTTTTTCGACCAGCGTTGGGATGCTCCAATGGGGTAGCGATCAACTGCCTGCCGGAGGGCATAATCGCGTATCCTCTGCTGGACGTTCTCTGGGCGAAATCCTCCGCTCCTGGCTCCGCCGTTTCGTTCCGTGAGGGTTCCCCACTCCGGCAGATCGAGGAGACATCGTTATGGTGGACCATCACCTCGCTAGCATGACCCCGCGCATCGTAGTCCTCGGCCTCGGCGGAGCTGGATCCAACGCAGTGAGCCGAATGGCCACCGCCGGCATTCGCGGCGTGGACCTCGTAGCCCTGAACACTGATCAGCAGGCCCTGGGCCGCGCCACCGCACACAAGCGGATCCGCCTGGGGGAGCGTCTCACTGGCGGACGGGGAACTGGTGGCGATCCCAGCCTGGGCGCGCTCTCTGCGCAGGAATCGGCGGAGCAGATCAAAGCGGTCTGCACCCATGCCGACCTGGTCTTCGTCACCGCTGGCCTCGGGGGCGGTACCGGCACAGGCTCAGCGCCGGTCGTGGCGCAGATTGCTCGCGAGGCCGGCGCGCTCACGGTAGGCGTGGTAACTAAGCCGTTTTCGTTTGAAGGAACCCGGCGCCAGCGCGCCGCCGAGGAGGGGTTGGGCGGCCTGCGCGAGCACGTCCATACTCTGATCGCGATTCCCAATGACCGCGTGTTGCAGGTCATCGACCGCCGGACATCTATGGAAATGGCCTTTAGCGTCGTAGATGAAGTGCTGCGCCAGTGCGTGCAGGGCATCTCCGACCTCGTGACCGTCCCCGGCCTCATCAACCTGGACTTCGCCGATGTGCGGGCCGTGATGTCTGAGCCCGGCTCAGCCTTGATGGCGGTGGGAAGCGCGAGCGGGGATGACCGGGCCATCGAAGCCGCCGAGATGGCCATGACGAGTCCACTGCTCGACCTTTCGATCGAAGGGGCGCGGGGCGTACTCTTTAACATCACCGCGGGACCAGATCTGACCTTGCTCGAAGTGCAAAAGGCGGCCGAGATCGTCGGCCGCACCGCCGACCCGGACGCCAATATGATCTTCGGCGCGGTAATCGATGAGACTATTGGCACCGAGCTGCGCATCACCGTCATCGCGACGGGTTTTGACCCTTCCAAGAAGGCCCGCAAGCTGCACACAGGCTGGGACGAAAAGCAACCCGGGCGAAAATGGGAGGAAGATGCGGCTCCCGTCAAACCGCGCGAGGACTGGCTCGATCTGCCTCCTGCGCTCCGTCGGGGTGGTCGCGGTCCAGCCGATAACGGCGGCGTATTTTCGCTGGAGGCCGGCTGGACCGGCCCTCGGGATGCCGGCGCTTGAGCGGAGCGCGCCGAGCGGAGCGGCCTCGGGCGGCAATGTGGGGAAAAGTACTGGTGATGGCCGTTAAATGAGTGTAGCTGACCGTCTACGGACGGTAAATGAGCGCATCGTTGAGGCGGCCGAGCGCTCTGGGCGCGCTTCGGAGTCGGTGCGGCTGGTCGGCGTGAGCAAGGGTGTTGAGCCCGCGCGCGTCGTAGAGGCGGTCGAGGCCGGCCTAACGGACGTAGGCGAAAATCGAGTCCAGGAAGCTTCGGAAAAGATTCCGGCGGTCAATCAGTCGTTTTCGGTGCCACCGCGCTGGCACCTGGTTGGTCACCTGCAGAGCAACAAGGCAAAACTCGCGGCGGCTCTATTCGACACCATCGATACAGTGGACAGCCTGGGCCTGGCAGGGAAACTCTCTCATGTGGCGGCCGCCTCTCCGCTCCCCATCATGCTCGAGGTGCAGTTTGCTCCCATTGAAGGTCGGTTTGGCTTTGATCCAGGGGAGGTGGCTGAGATATTCGATGAGATCGTGACGTTGCCCAACGTCACTCCCCGTGGGCTGATGACCGTTGCGCCGCTGGGATTACCACCGGATGATATTCGCCACGTCTTCCGGCAATTGAGGGAATGCCGCGACCAGATCGAGGCGGCGCATCCAAGCCTCGCACCCCTGAGTCTCTCCATGGGGATGAGTGAAGATTTTGAGCTGGCGATCGCGGAAGGCTCGACCGAGATCCGCATCGGCCGCGCCATCTTCGGGTCCTGACCCGCTATGTTGTTCCGCTTCCTCGAGACGTTCGTAAATCTTTTCTTTCAGATTCTGATCCTGTCAATCGTGGCGCGCGCTTTGCTCTCCTGGTTCCCTGTGCGGCAGGGCACGCCGTTCTATCCCCTGGCAGTCATCCTGCACCAGATCACCGAACCTATTCTGGGGCCCCTCCGCCGAATCATCCCCACGATTGGCATGATTGACATCTCGCCGATCGTGGCTATCCTGGTGCTGAACCTACTCCAGGGTGTGTTGGTCGGGGCGCTCGTCCGCAGCGCCAGTTCCTTCTAGCCAAGCCTGTTAGAATTTTTCGCGGGAAACTTCCCCTAGTCCTTCCCTATTTTTCGAATCGATCCGAGGAGCATTCGTGTACCAGGCGCCACGGGGCACGCAAGACGTGCTACCAACAGATATTGCCTATCACACCTTCGTGGAGTCGAAGGCTCGGCGGTTCGCTTCCCTGTACGGCTACCAGGAGCTGCGCACGCCCACTTTTGAGGAAACCGGCCTCTTCCAGCGCGGCGCCGGCGAGTCCACCGACGTGGTAGAGAAGGAGATGTACTCTTTCCGCGACAAGGGTGACAACGATATCACCTTGCGCGCCGAGGGCACTGCGCCCGTCGTGCGTGCCTATCTTCAGCACGGCATGCACACCCTGCCCCAGCCCGTGCGGTTGTTCAGCCTGATCAGCGTCTTTCGCTACGACCGTCCCCAGGCCGGCCGACTCCGTGAGCATCATCAGCTCGATTGCGAGGCGATTGGCGAAGACGATCCCCTTCTGGACGGCGAGTTAATAGCACTGCTGTGGCGGTTCTACGAGGCGCTCGGCCTCCGCGATCTGTCCCTGCAGATCAACTCTATTGGGGACGCGAACTGCCGACCCGCTTATCTCGAGCTGTTGCGTACTTACTATCGAGGCCACCAAGCCGAGCTCTGCGGCGACTGCCGCCGACGCCTCGAGGTCAATCCTCTGCGCCTGCTCGACTTCAAAGTGCCGACCTGCCAGCCGATCGCCCAGAAAGCCCCCTCGCTGATCGATCACCTATGTGACGAATGCGCCGAACACTACCAGCGAGTGCTCGCCGTCGTGGGAGAAGAGAAGATCCCGGTGGTGCCCAATCCGAGACTGGTTC
The DNA here is from genome assembly GCA_036505655.1 of Chloroflexota bacterium. Classification (GTDB taxonomy): domain Bacteria; phylum Chloroflexota; class UBA6077; order UBA6077; family SHYK01; genus DASXTD01. Next base: position 892 of record DASXTD010000161.1, on the reverse strand, counting down.
GCGGCTTTGACTACTACACGCGCACCGTGTTCGAAGTTTGGCCCCAACGAACGGGCGAGCAATCAGCCCTTGGGGGCGGAGGGCGCTACGACGGCCTGGCGGAGCAGCTGGGCGGCAAGCACACCCCTGGCGTTGGCTTCGGTACCGGCATCGAGCGCCTGGTCCTGAATCTGAAAGAGCAGGGTGTCGAAGTACCGGCCTCCCCTGGTCCTCAGGTCTATGTCGTCCATCTGGGAACGGGCACCGAACCGGCGGCGAACTCTTTTGCCCGCGAACTGCGTGCGCACGGTGTTCCGACACTTCGGGGGGTGGGGACCCGCTCCATGCGCGCTCGGCTTCGCCACGCGGATGCCGCAAGAGTGCGCTGGGTGGTTGTCTTCGGCGAGGACGAGGTCAAAGATGGAAAGGTGACCCTGCGTGACATGGCGGCCACCGAGCCCGAAACGCTTTCGACAGAAGCGGCCCTGGAACGGATCAAACGGGACGAGCAAATGCAGACACACCTGGGTTCCGGCACATTCAGCATGGAGTCCTCATGAGCAGCGCGGCCCTGACCCAGTCTCTCCATGACCGCATAAACGAGAATCGACAGCGCGCCGAAGAAATCGCCCAGGAGATGAGTCGTCCCGATGTGCTGACCGACGGCCGCCAGCTCCAGAAGCTGGGTCGCGAGCAGGCCCAGATCACGCCAATTTTGGAGCGCGCCCAGGCCCTGGATGAGGTCGATCGGCAAATTCAGGAGAGTCAGAGCCTATTGGAGGACTCCGATCCCGAAGTACAGGCTTTGGCTGAAGCCGACATCAAGAGTTTGGAGCCGCGCAGAAATCAGCTTTTGGCAGAGTTGCTGGAGTTACTCCAGCCCCGCGACCCGAACGACGAGCGCGACGTCATC
>DASXTD010000160.1:0-3769 GCA_036505655.1 Chloroflexota bacterium | reverse complement strand
GAGGCGCGCACGTCGTATAGCCAGGTGTGTTCGTCATCCATGGGCACGAACATGTGGGGAACCTCGTGCAGCCACACGTGGAACGGAAGCAGCATCGGGGTCATGTTCGCGACCGTCTGGCCTGAGCGGTCGGGCCGGAAGTTTCCGTAACGAAAGCCATAAGCCGTATCCACCACGTCGAGCGTGTGGGGCAGGGAGATTCCGTCACCGAACTGGCCCACCGTTCTGACCCCGCGCACCCGATCGATCTCCTCGGGCGTCCAGTCCATCAGGGCAAACCCAGCGTGGAGGGCGGCGTTGTGACCGTCGCTGACGGTTCCTTCGAGGCCCTGAAGGAAGTTACATGCGTAGTCAATCTTTCCGACGCAGCGCTGGCTAGCGGGCACATTCGTCCACCAAAAGTTGGGGAAGGGCGGCTGCTTTTCCTTCGGGCCGAGGTAGGCCCAAGCGACATCGCCCCGCTCAATTACGGGGTAGGCGGTGTGCGTCACGTGATGCTTGATCATGCTCTCGGGGGGTTCGCACGGCGTGTCCAAGACCTTCCCGTCCACGTCAATCTTCCAGCCGTGGTAGAGGCACCGCAGGCCGCCTTTCTCGTTGCGGCCGAAGAAGAGGGAGGCGCCCCGGTGCGGACAGCGATGTTGCACGAGTCCCACGCGGCCGCTCGTATCCCGAAAGGCCAGCAGATCTTCGCCAAGCAGGCGCACCCGAATGGGGTCACAATCCGGCTGCGGGAGCTCTTCGGTAAGACAGGCGGGAATCCAGAACCGTCGGATCATTTCCCCCATCGGGGTGCCGGGGCCCACCCGGGTCAGTAGCTCGTTTTCTTCATGACTTAGCATCGCTGTCTCCCTTCGTAATCGAGTGTGGCCCGGTTCCGAATTCGGCGCCCCGCGTTCCGCATTTCGCTATTCTCGCTCTTTTAGCTCCCATTGGTCGGCATTCCAGCCAGAGTTCTTGCCGTACACGTTGAGCAAGCGGTTATCCACGAGAGTGGGAATCGTGTTGTAGAAGAGGCCCATCATAGTCAGTTGGTCGGTGACCTGATGCACGATCTGCCCCAACACCTGGGTGCGGTTTGGCCAGGGGATCGTGTTGAAAAGCTGATCGATGAGGGCATCGTACTCGGGGTTGTTGTAGCGGCTCCAGTTGCCGGTGGTGCGGAAGCCGTTTTCGGGCAAAGAGGTGTTGGCGCTGTGGGTGCGGCGGAGGCCGTCGATGCCGGTGGGCTGGTTGAAGGTCACGAAGGCCGGAAAGGTTGCCATGTAGGCGCGGTCCTGTGCGCGCTGTGGCGGGACGGCAACCGCATCGACGGCGATGCCGAGCCGCTGCCAGTAGCCCGCCACCGCGAACATGGTTTGCCGGCTCAGCTCGATGCCACTCTGGCGGACCTCGATGGCGAACGGCTCGTTGCCGGCGTCGCGGTAAGTTCCATCGGGCCCGCGCGTGTACCTGAAGGACTCGAACGTCTGCGCAGCGCCGCGCGGATCGTACTGGTAGCGAACGATTTGCGACTGCACCTCCTGGTAGCCGGGATCGCCGGGGCTCATAAAGCTGTCAGCGACCGAGGTCATGCCGGCCTGGAGTCCGTTCGCCATTTCGGGGCGATCGATGCTCTGGAGCAGGGCTCGCCGGAATCGAGCGTCGGCCAAGAGGGCAGGCTGGGGGTCTATGAACTGCGGGTAGAGCATGATCCAGCCATCGAGCACGACATCCATCCGCCCGCTCGCCCACTGGTCGCGAACTTCGATGGCCTGTTCGAGGGAGAGACCGCGCCCCAGCGTCACCTGGACGGCGCCGGCCAGGACGTTCGCGACCATCGTGTTGGAGTCGGCCATGAAGCGCACGTCCAGAGCGTCGATCCGGGGTCGGCCCAGAACGTACTGAGGGTTTGCCTCCAGGGAGACTCCAGCACCTGGATCCCACGTTTTCGCCTTGTATGGACCGGAGCCAATGAACTGGGTGGTCCAGTAGGGAATCTGCAGGAAGTTGGCCTTGTCTGCGTTGAAGCTGTCTTCCAACAGATGCTTGGGTAGGGGGAGCGCCTGGGCGCGGGTGAACATAGCATCGGCGGCGATGAAGGGCTTGTTCCACTTGACCACGATCGTGTGGGAGTCGGGCGCCTCCACCGATTCGACCGAGCTGAACGCGATGTGGCTGAACGCGGCCAACTCGCGATCCTGGGCCACCCGGGCCGTGAATAGGAAATCGTCGGCGGTGATGGGAACGCCATCGTGCCATTGGGCGCCCGTCCGGATGATCCAGCGGGTTTCCATGCCGCCGTCGGGCTTGAGCTGCCAGAGCCCGTTTTCGACCGTGGGCACGGCCTCGGCGAGCTGGGGCTGCAGGTTGATGGACTGGTCGAGGTGAGCCAGCCCGGCGCTCACCATGTCCTCGATCTCGTTCAGTCCACCGACCCCGATAACGCCAGTTGCGGAATCGACTTTGGTGCTCAGGGAGTGAGGGACAGCCAGCACCGCTGCAGTGATGCGGGTCGGCCCGCGGGGCCTAGCGGTAGTCTCAGAGCCACCCGCCGAAGCCCGGTCGCCGGCTGGGGCACAGCCAGCGATGAGGAGTACGAACGCCAGTGCGAAGGTGAGGCCAAGCCTGGGCCCTCCGCCAGTTGTCCCTCTCCCATCGCACACCGAGGTTAGGTGAGGGCACGTCGTTGGCCCGTCAAAGTTGCAGGGCCCGGCCGAGGCAGCCCTCACCCCTCCCTCTCCCGCTGCGCCATGGGAGGGGGATCGTCCGCCGCTCCCCGATTGGCCATTTTTGTCACGACTAACTCAGTAGAATTTCACTGGATGGCGTCTGCCCACTTTTCTGCTACGCGCGCCCTCAACTCGGGCGCTATGTCCACCGTCTTGGGGAACTGATCCTTCCATTCGTAAGGGCGGGTAGCGTCGATGATGCAACGAGACATCAGGTTGTTTTCCCAGGCCGGGATGATCGGCTCGACGGGCGACGAGGTGGTGCGCTCGATGATGTGGATGTCCTTGATCGGATCGGTGCGGGTGCACATGGCCCACAGCAGCTCGGGCAGGTCGCGGATGTTGACGTCGTCATCGACTACGATGGCGTAGCGCGGCCGATGTCCGGGTCCGCCGGATAAGGCGAGTCCGGCCTGCATGGCGTGGCCGGGATATTGCTGCTCGATGCTGACCGCGGCCAGGTGGCCGAGCGCGAGCTGGTGCGAGAAGACGTCCTTCACGCCTGACACCGAGGCCTTGATGCGGTCTGCCATACCCTCACCCGACAGGAGGGCGAGTCCACCGCCACCTCCGACCTGGCGCGGCGGACGGGGCGGCGGGTTGCCCAGGATGATGGGATCGTTGCGGTAGTAGACGGCCTTCACCTCGACGGTGGGGAGCTGCTGCACGCCACTGGCGTAGTAGCCGAACACCTCGCCGAAGGGGCCCTCGGGCCGAATGTCATCCGCGTGGATCTCGCCGGCCAGCACCAGCTCGGATGAAGCCGGCATGGGCAGGCCGGTGTGCGGCTCGACGATGACGTCCACCGGCTCGCCGCGTATGGCTCCCATGAAGTCGTACTCACAATAGCCCGAAGGCATGCGCCGCGAAGCGACCGCGAAGAGCAGCGGATCGTGCCCGAGCGAGATCAGCACCGGGCAGGGCTTGCCGGCCTTGAAGTACTTCTCCTGGTGCAGCAGTCCGTGGTTGTCAGGGTTGATGTAGATCGAGACGTGGGTGGGGTCCTGATACATGACTCGATAGGCGCCCAGGTTGACCCAGCTGGTGTCAGGGTCGCG
>DASXTD010000159.1:0-3147 GCA_036505655.1 Chloroflexota bacterium | reverse complement strand
CATGCTTGCCCGGACACCGCACGAAGCCCGAATCCAGGTCGTGGAGGGCGACTTCTTCAAGGATCGGATTCCAAAGGGCCACGATGCGATCATCATTGCGAATATCATCCACTGCTTCCCGGCTGATCTTGCTCTGGAGCTTCTCCGCCGTGTCAGCGACTGTGTGTCCGTCGGCACCCGAATCCTTCTAGTTGATTTCTGGACCAACGGTATTCATACGGAACCAATCTTTGCCGCACTGATGGCGGGCGAGTTTCTCCTCACGCCGGGGCGCGGGGATGTATACAGCGTCGAAGATGCTAAAGAGTGGTTCGAGCAGGTCGGCTGGCGAGAGGTCGAGCACAAACCCCTCGCCGGGCCTGCGAGCCTGCTCGTGGCGGAAGCCGTGTAGTAAAGGTGAACAGCCGGTTGCAGCGGACTGCCGCTGAGCCGCACGCCGTTAGACGGCACAGAGGAGAACACGATATGAGTGAACCGGTGCTGCAAGCTCAGATCGATGCCGCGAACGCGTACGAGGCCCTGTTTGTGCCGGCGCTCTTCCGGCAATGGGCCCCGAGAGTCGTAGACGCGGCGCAGATTCAGCCTGGTCAGCGAGTGCTGGATGTCGCCTGCGGCACTGGAATCCTCGCCCGGGAGGTCGCCTCGCGAACGGGCCCAACCGGATCCGTCGCTGGTCTGGACCCCAGTCCTGGCATGCTGGCGGTCGCCAAACGGCTCGCACCCGGGGTCGAGTGGCGGGAGGGCGCGGCCGAATCGCTGCCCTTCCCGGATCAATCTTTCGACGCGGTCGTGAGCCAGTTTGGCCTCATGTTCTTCACGGACTGCCACCAGGCAGTTCGCGAGATGCTGCGTGCATTGAGTCCCGGAGGACGTTTGGCCGTAGCGGTCTGGGACTCTCTTGACAACATACCCGCGTACGCGTCCGAGGTGGCGCTCTTGGAACGAGTCGCAGGTCAACGAGCGGCCGATGCTCTGCGTGCGCCTTTTGTGCTCGGTAATCGGAAGGATCTGGCCACGTTGTTTGCGGACGCCGGAATGGCCTCAGCCGAAATCACAACCCATCACGGCACGGCGCAGTTTCCAAGCATTCGGACCATGGTCGAAGCCGACCTTAGGGGCTGGTTGCCGGTAATGGGAGTGATTCTGACCGAGGACCAGATCGCCCGCATCCTGCAAGAAGCGGAGCATGCTTTAAGCTCCTACGTTACAGGGGAGGGACGGGTCGCGTTTGACTCGCCGGCGCATCTCGTCAGGGCGACGAAGCCGTAGCATGTCGCGAAGTTGAGTTCCAGGGAAGAGAAACAAGTGCTCAGCAGGAGCCTGCAAGTTCGGTGGGTGGTCGCCAATCTGGCGAGTTCCTCGATTGGGTTCGGAGTCTTCGCGGTTCTTGCGCATGGCCTCGCCAGCCCGCACGACGAGGAGCATCCGACGCTCGCGCAGTTCGCGGCGCACGCCTTCGGCCTTCTGCCCGCTGGAGCGATAATTGCACTGGGCCAAAGACTCGTGCTCAGGCGGCACCGGAAAATGGCACGCTGGTTCGTGCCTGCAACGAGCCTGGCGATGACGGCTGCATTCTTGATCGGCGCATACGCGTTGCGCCCACCGTTCGACTTTCTCTTCAGCTATGCGGTCGTGGGGGCGGCCGTGGAACTGGCGTTGAGGCCAAGTGATAGAGACGTCAGAGAAGCCGTCCGACATGCGGCAATAACAAGTCTTTTGTTCGCTGCCGGATCCCTCGTCGGTATGCTGGCACTGAGTCTACTTGCGAAGGCCTTGGGAGTTCGTCTGGGCGAGATGGGTGAAGATGTCGTACACCATGTAATCACGATGGTGCTCGGCGGATTGTTCATCGGAGCGGCAACTGGTCTGCTGAGCGCGCGCCGAATCGCGAAGCGGGTTCTTCCAGCTGGCCCCGACATCCCTGGCTAGCGATGGACCCTGCGTCAACTCAAGCGGAGGTGCAATGAGGGCGTCCGTGTTCGTCGCGACCAGTCTGGACGGCTATATCGCTCGGCAGAATGGAGAGCTCGACTGGCTGCCGGCCGACGGAGAGCTGTCGGATGGGGAAGACCACGGGTACTGGGCATTCATGGCGACCGTGGACACGCTCGTCATTGGGCGGCATACGTTCGAGAAGGTTCTGACCTTCGAGCGGTGGCCGTACGGCGAGAAGCCGGTTGTTGTGCTGACCAGTAAGCCGACGGGCCTGCCTCCGCCACCCGCTGCCAGCGTGGAGTACATGACCGGTACGCCTCACGAGATCGTCGCCCGGCTGAGCGAGCGAGGCGCGCAGCATCTCTATGTTGACGGCGGAATCACCATTCAGCGCTTTCTCGATGCAGGGCTCATCCAGCGCCTCACTATCAATCGAATTCCCATCATTCTCGGCAGCGGTATTCCGCTTTTCGGGCCAGTCGGCCGCGATATCAGACTTCGCCATGTTTCAACGCGCCAATACCCGAGCGGCTTTGTTCAGAGTGAGTACCTTGTTGTCGAATGACTCGCGGCACTGGCATCGACGAGGGCTTCGCCATCCATTATCCGGCGGAGTGGGGGTCATGTCTATGGGATGTACTGTTGAAAGAGAGAACACGGCGACGCATGGCGAATGACAACATGCTGAGGCGTCTGGAGGTTCAGCTCGAGGTCATCCCGGTGCTCTTGGCCGGCGCAAGCGAAGAGTCGATCGTGGCTCGTCCGGTCTCGGGTCAATGGTCTGCCCGGGAGAACCTGGCCCATCTGGCCCGCTACCATGCGGTTTTCCTGGAGCGACTCCACCGGATACTGGAGGAGGATAGCCCGAACCTCGGCCGCTATCGCGCCGAGGAAGATCCCGCCTGGCCGGAATGGTCCGGCCTGTCCCTGGAGGAAATTCTGGCCCGACTGAAGGCTCTTCGGGCGGAAATCGTGGGCCTCGTCAGGGGCCTCTCCGATGAAGAGAGCAACCGCACCGGCGTCCATCCCCTCTTGGGGGAAATGTCTCTCTCCCGCTGGATGGAGTTCTTTCTTCTCCACGAGGCGCACCATCTCTACATCGTCATGCTTCGCCTGGGGCAACCGAAACTCCAGCCGAAGTGAGTTTCGTCGGCCGATGGGTGACGGAGCTGAAAGATGAGAGTAACCTCGGGACGGCAACGGGCGTGTGCT
>DASXTD010000158.1:0-3821 GCA_036505655.1 Chloroflexota bacterium | reverse complement strand
CTGAACCCTACGGGTTGGGGAATCCTCGTCTATGAGCGGCTGGTTTCGGGGAATCAAGGCGCTGCTGCGCCGGTCCGAGATCGATGACAGTCTGTGGGACGGGCTAGAAGAAGCGCTCATCCAGGGCGATGTGGGTCCGGCTCTAGCGGACGATGTGTTGACCAGGCTGCGCCAGCGAAGCCGAGGTGGTGATCTGCGTGCCGCGGATGATGTGGAGCAGGCGCTGCGGCGAGAGCTGGTCGAGCTGCTCCAGGGGACTAACGAGGGGACAGGGGACAGGGGACCGAGCGCAAAAGCCAACTCCCTCCCCCCTCGCGGGGGAGGGTTGGGGAGAGGGGGAACGCCCTCACCCCACGCTCTCCCAGAGGGTGAGGGAAGTACGGTTCTGGCCCTTGGCGCCGACCTGCAGCTCGTGCTTGTGGTGGGCGTGAACGGCGCGGGGAAGACGACCAGCGTGGCCAAGCTAGGCAATTTCTGGCGGAAGGCCGGGCGGAACGTGTTGCTGGCAGCCGCGGACACATTTCGCGCGGCGGGCACCGAGCAGCTCGAAATCTGGGCCGAGCGGGCCCGTCTAGCCTGTGTGCGGGGGCAGCAGGGCGGAGATCCGGGCGCGGTGATCTTTGATGCGATCTCTGCTGCCCGAGCCCGCGGGATGGATCTCGTGGTGGCAGATACAGCCGGGCGGCTGCACACCAAGATCAACCTGATGGAAGAGCTGGGTAAGCTGAGTCGAATCGCGGCGCGCCAGGAAGTGCCGGTCCATTCACTGCTGGTGCTGGATGCAACGACCGGCCAGAATGGGATTGCGCAGGCGCGCGGGTTTCGGGAGGCGGTGGGCCTGTCCGGAATCGTGCTGTCGAAGCTAGATGGGACCGCCAAGGGTGGCGCGGTCTTTTCCATCGTTCGGGAGTTTGGCGCGCCCGTGCTCTTCGCAGGCACCGGGGAGCAAATCGAGGACCTGGCTGAGTTCAACCCTGAAAAGTTTGTGGAGGCGCTATTCGCCGAATAGCAGCCCTCTAGAGATCGAAGAAGCCCATCGCGTCCCGGGGGGCTGTTGGGGGGCGGAGCCCCCCCAACTCCAGTCAAGGGCGGGCGGGAGGGAACAAATAATTGTTTGAAAGTCTGTCCGAGAAACTGCAGGGCGTATTCCAGCAGCTGAGCCGAAAAGGAAAGCTGACCGAAGAGGATGTGGATCGCGCGCTGCGCGAGGTGCGTCTGGCTTTGCTGGAGGCGGACGTCCATTTCCGGGTGGTGCGGGACTTCGTGGCGCGGGTGCGAGAGAAGGCCGTCGGCGTGGAGGTCCTGCGCAGCCTGTCGCCTGCCCAGCAGGTGATCAGCATCGTGCATGACGAGCTGCTGGAGTTGTTGGGCTCCACCAGTGAGCTGATCGTGAGCTCGTCGCCGCTGTCCGTGTATATGCTGGTGGGGCTGCAAGGCTCGGGCAAGACCACCACGGCCGCCAAGCTGGCCTTGGTGTTACGCAAGCAGGCTCGACTGCCCTTGCTGGTGGCCGCCGACCCCCAGCGGCCGGCCGCGGTCCGTCAGCTCGAAATGCTGGGCGAGCAGGTCGAAGTGCCGGTGGTAGGCCAGCCCGGCGCGGATCCCGTGGCTACTTGCCGAGACGGCGTCGCGGAGGCGCGACGGCTGGGCAAGCGAGCGGTCATCCTGGACACGGCCGGCCGTCTTCAGACCGACGAAGGGCTGATGGAGCAGCTGGAGGCCATCAAGGCGGCGGTGCGGCCCACGGAGATCCTCCTGGTGGCAGATGGCGCCACCGGCCAGGATGCCCTGAAAGTAGCGGAAGAGTTCCATGCCCGGCTCGGCTTGACCGGAGCGATTCTCACCCGCCTGGACGGGGATGCTCGCGGGGGGGCGGCGCTTTCCTTGAGGGCAGTGACAGGCGTGCCCATCAAGTTTATGGGCGTGGGCGAGCGGATGGAAGCGCTGGAGGTGCTGCACCCAGATCGCCTGGTGTCCCGCATCCTGGGGATGGGCGATGTGCTCTCGCTTATCGAGCGGGCTCAGGAGAACGTCGACTTAACGCGAGCCCAAGACTTACCGAAGAAGCTGCGTACGGGCAGCTTCGATCTCGAAGATTTGCTGGATCAGTTCCGGCAGCTGCGCCGCATGGGGCCACTCGATCAGCTGCTCGCTCTGGTGCCGGGAATGGGACGCGCGGCCCGGGGCCCGGAAGCCGCGGCTGGCGAGCAAGACATGAGGCGCATGGAAGCGATCATCCTTTCTATGACTCCCGGGGAGCGAAAGCGGCCCGACATCATTGGCGGCAGCCGGCGGCGCCGAATCGCGAAGGGGAGCGGCACCGGTGTTTCAGACGTTAACCGGCTGCTCAACCAGTTTCGCCAGATGCAGCAATTGATGAAGGGGGTCGCTGGTGGGCGCGGGGCCAAGAAGCCTGGAGGAATTGACCTCAATCGCCTATTCCGGTAAGGGGAGCTCCCCCGCAGAGGAGGGCGCCCGGGGGGAGGGGAAACCCCTACAAAACGTGCGATTGTGATATACTTCACCTGTAGTCGGTTGAATTGTCTAGTTAGCCGTTCGCCCCGGAGCCAGCATCCCGAGGAGTGCGCAGAGGAGGGCTATCGTCCTCTGTTCGAACGGTTTGAATGGTCGGTTAGCGGTCGCACAGGGCGCTCTGAGGGCGTCGCACCGGCCGTCACGCCGAGGGGGGTTAGAGAATAGTGGCGTTGAGCCCACAAGAAGAATCACTTGATGAACCAATTTTCCGTTGGGATGAGCTGAGCTCGTTTCACGATCGTGCGTTGCTGGACGATCCAGCAGACATGGTACGTGACCACGAACATGACCCTGTAGCTACAGCTACCGCTGCTGAAGAAGAAGCCTACGTGGCAGGCGAAGCGCCCGCTGCTATCTACCTGCGCGACATCAGCCGCGTCAAGCTGTTGACTGCCGACCAGGAAGTCCAGTACGCCAAGGAAATCGAGGCGGGGCGACTGTCGGCGGAGCGGCTGGAGCAGCTGGGTGACGACTTCATGGTGGGCGAGAAGGAAGATCTGGACCGCCTTATCCAGGAGGGATTCGACGCCAAGCGCAAGTTGACCGAAGCGAACCTCCGCCTGGTGGTGAGTGTGGCCCGCAAGTACATGGGCCGTGGCCTGCCGCTCCAGGATCTAATCCAGGAAGGAAACATCGGTCTGTCCCGCGCGGTCGAGAAATACGACTACACGAAGGGTTTCCGCTTCAGTACTTACGCCTACTGGTGGATCCGCCAGGCGGTTACTCGCGCGATCGCTGACCAAGCACGCACGATCCGCGTGCCGGTGCACATGATCGAGCTGATCGGCGATGTCTATCGCCAGTCGCGCGAGCTGCAGCAGATCATCGGGCGTGAGCCGAACGCCGACGAAATCGCCGAGGCCATGGAAATGACTCCCGAGCGGGTGCGCCAGATCATCCGGGCGGCCCGCCAGCCGGTCTCACTGGAAACGCCCGTGGGCGAGGAAGAGGAGAGCACACTCTCGGACTTCATCGCCGACCGTACGGCCTACTCGCCAGCCGAGGTGGCGGCGCAGGAGATGCTCCGCCAGCATGTAGATGAAATCTTCGAGCAGTTGAGCGATCGCGAGCGTAGCGTGCTCCGCATGCGTTTCGGCCTCGATGATGGCCGCGAACGCACGCTGGGCGAGATCGGCGAGGAGCTTGGGGTCAGCCGCGAGCGCGTGCGGCAGATAGAGGCGGAAGCGCTGCAGAAGCTGCGCCAGACCGATCTCCGAGCGAAGCTCAAGGAATACTTGGAGTAATCCCTCCGGCCCCGGCGGCCCTCACCTAGCCTCTCCCATTGC
>DASXTD010000157.1:0-3337 GCA_036505655.1 Chloroflexota bacterium | reverse complement strand
GGAGGCCCCTGTGGGAGAAGGCTCCTCCCGCGTCAGGAGAACCTCACCGGCGCACTACGTGCGTGCAGCCAGCCTCACGGATGCTCGGAGGACTGGATGCACGGTCGTCGATGTCGACAGGCACACGGTCGTCCTCTTCAGCCATGGCGAACGCGTGTACGCCGTGGACAACCGCTGTCCCCACATGGGCTTTCCCCTCGAGAGAGGCAGCGTCAAGGACTGCATCCTGACGTGCCACTGGCACCATGCTCGCTTCGATCTGGCCAGCGGTGGGACGTTCGATCCGTGGGCCGATGATGTCCGTATTTTTCCGGTCGAGGTCCGAGGGAGCGAGGTCTGGGTGGACGTGGCCCAGCGCGGCGATCCCAGGACGTACCAGCGCATGCGCCTGCGTGAAGGGCTGGAGCAGAACCTCTCGCTGGTCCTCGCGAAGGCAGTCATCCTGCTCCTGGACAAAGGGGGCGATCCGTCCGGTCCGCTCCGCGCGGGGTTGGAGTTCGGTGCGCGCTGCCGCTGGGACGGCTGGGGCCAGGGCCTGACCATCCTGACCTGCATGGCGAACCTCTTGCCGCATCTGGATCCGGATGACCGTCCACGCGCCCTCTACCACGGCCTTTCGGCCGTCGCCCAAGACTGTCAGGGCCAACCGCCGCGCTTCCCGCTACGCCCGCTCCCCGACTCCGGAGCAGACCTCGCCAGAATCAAGCGTTGGTTTCGCCAGTTCGTCGAGGTCAGGGATCCCGAAGGGGCCGAGCGGTGCATTGTCTCGGCGGTGCGAATGGGAGCCACTCACCGCGAGCTCGCGGACATGCTGTTTGCGGCTGCCACCGATCACCGCTATCTGCAAACCGGCCACGTGCTCGACTTCACTAACAAAGCATTCGAGGCGCTGGACGCCGCCGGGTGGGACCTGGCTGAGCCCGTCCTTTCGAGCCTGTCCCGCGGCTTTGCGTCCGCCGAGCGGATGGAGGAGTCGAACTCGTGGCGGAATCCCGTGGACCTCGTCTCGATCCTCGAGCGCGCATTCGAGGTGGTTCCAACGGCACTGGAGATTGGTCAAGGGCGACGCGGCCGCTGGGGCGGACGAGACACCCTGCTGGCCGTGCTGCTCCGGGACGACCCTCAGTCCATCACCGACGGGCTCCTTGGAGCTTTGCGGGAGGGAGCCACGGAGGATCAGCTGGCAGAGACTGTGGCCCATGCCGCCGCTCGTCGCATCGTGCATTTCCACATCAGCAACGAGTTCGGCGACTGGGACACAGCACTGCACACGTTCACGTTCGCGAATGCCGTGCATCAGGGCTTGCGCCGGACCCCCTCACCGGAGCTGGTACGAGGCATCTTCGACGCCGCGGCGAGCGTGTATCTCGACCGCTTTTTGAATGTGCCGTCGATCCCCGTCCCCGAGCCGAGCGGCAAAGACAGTTTCTCGGAAGCGCGGCTGAACGAGCTCGAGGACCTGCTCGATCGCCAGCAGCGGGTAAAGGAGGCCGCGGCTTTCGTTGTCGACTACCTGCACGAGACAATTGTTCCCGATCGACTCTTGGCTGTTTTGGGTAGAGCGCTGCTGCGCGAGGATCGCAACTTTCATACTATCCAAGCCGTCGAGGGGGCGTTCCGGCAGCATGAGCTCTCACGCGGAAAGCCCGCAGCCGTCCACGCTCTGGTGGCTGCGGCCCGCTACGTTGCGGCCCATGCTCCGACCGTGCGGGCCCAAGACCAAACCTACCAGATCGCGCTTCGCCTGCACCGCGGGGATAGGTTGTTCGAGGAAGGAGCGACTCGGGCCGTTGAGGTTCTCTGAGGGCGAGCGTATCGTTTGCTTCGGAAGGGCAGTGTGACCTGAGCCCTGACGCAGTTTCAGGAGGTCGGTATGAAATTGCACTCGATCGGTCTGCTGTCGGCGGTTGTCTTCGGGGCGGGCCTGGGCAGCGCAGGTGTGATCGCACAAGGGAGTCAGGCCACCGCCGCCGCGCATGTCGCTGCGGCCAAAGCGGCAGCGGGGCAGGAGCATACGTTTCTCTTCAACCAGCTGTGTCTGCCGACGGCAGCTCCAGCACCCCAGCCTGGGCAGACAGCGGCACCGCAAGCACCCGGACCGCCAGACCGAGCGCAATGGCACGCCGAACCGGTCAAGGTGTTCGACAATCTGTACTTCGTGGGCATGACGGAATATTCGGCGTGGGCCGTCACCACGTCGGCGGGGATCATCATCATTGATGCGATCTTCGACTATTCCGTTGAAGACGAGATCGTCGGAGGCCTGAAGAAGCTAGGCCTCGATCCGGCCCAGATCAAATACGTCATCGTGAGCCACGGCCATACCGACCATGTGGGCGGGGCCAAGTATCTGCAGGATCACTTCGGCGCCCGAGTGATCTTGTCCCAAGCGGATTGGGAACCGCTCGATCGCAGTGGAGGGACAAAACCGAAGCGGGACATGGTGGCCACCGACGGCCAGAAGCTGACGCTCGGCGACACGACGCTGACGTTTTACCTTACCCCGGGTCACACGCTGGGGACGATCTCGACACTGATCCCCGTGAAGGATGGCGGCACACCGCATCTCGTCGCCGAGTGGGGCGGCACGAACTTCAACTGGCGCCAGAACAGGGCGGCTTACATCACTCCGACGAGGCCCGACAAATTCTGGTACGAGAGCTACAGCAAGTCCGCGCAGCGGTTCAGGGACATCGTGGCGAAGGCCGGGGCAGACGCTCTTATCTCCAACCACCTGAACTACGACGGATCGAAGACAAAACTACCGGCCCTCACCAAGCGCCGGCCGGGCGATCGACACCCGTACGTCATCGGGAACGAAGCCGTGCAGAGGTATTTAAGGGTTGCGGACGAGTGCGCACAGGCGGGTCAGCTGCGCCTCAATTAGCGTCGTATTTGTCGGGCTGCCAGCTTTTGTGGTTTTCTGGTGCCTCTCGTCCGGGTTAAAATGCGCCTGCCTTGGTATCTTGTCTGTGTAGGAGAACGACGATGCGACACGGATCGGTAGCGGTATTGACACTGGCACTGGCGATCGCTGGATTCAGCGCAGGTTCGGTGATGGCTTCTCAGGCACCGGCCTCACCTCCGGCCGCTAAGGGAAAGCTGATCGTCTATGGCGACCTGGCAATTTTCTTGGGTCCCGGCAAGCCAATGAACTGCACGCTGAAGAACCGCTACAAGCGCGGCGACCCGGTCGGTTTCCGAATGTTCGTGGCCGATCCTTCTACCGGAAACCGCGAGGAATCCGCGCAGCTCGTCGTCCATCTCAATTACGCGGGCAAGACGGTTGACATTCCCATGCGCTATCGCGCGACTGCCCAGCAGCCCGAACGACAGT
>DASXTD010000156.1:0-6086 GCA_036505655.1 Chloroflexota bacterium | reverse complement strand
GTATCCGTGCCAGGAGGTCGGCGGCCTCATCCTCGCCTACCTCGGCCCGGGTAAGCCACCGCTGCTGCCCCCCTACGAATTCCTGACGGCTCCCGAATCGCATCGGTTCGCCACCAAAGCGTTCCATGACTGCAACTTCCTGCAAAGCAATGAAGGCAACATCGACCAGGCACACGTCTCGTTCCTCCATCGATTCTTCGGGCGCGCTGACCAGGAATCATCCTACATCGAATCCGATACCTCGCCCGCCCTGGAGCCGATCGAGACCGACTTTGGGCTGCGCATCTACAACATCCGCAAGGCCGAGCCCGGCCGCCAGTACGTCAAGATCAGCAACTTCATCCTGCCCAATTTCGCCGCGGTTCCGGGCGGATCGCGCGGCGACGGCTACACGGTGAACTGGCACGTGCCCATCGACGACACCCATCATTGGAAGTACGTCGTGACCTTCCGCCGCAATGTGGCCCTCAATGTGGAGCAGATTCGCCGCAACCGCTCTGAGCTGATTGAGCGCAGCGGCTTCGGGCGCCAATACGGAGATCGCGCCGAGGTGCGGCCGTTAAATGAGCGCAGCGACGAGCGGAGCGGCTTCGGGCGCCAATGGCGCCAATACGGAGATGTCGCCGAGGTGCGGCCGTTAAATGATGGCTACCACCTGGTTCGCAGCAAGGCCAACCGTTACTTGCAGGACCGTGAGGAGATGAAGACCAGGACCTTCCTGGGCCTGGGCTCCGGCTTCCAGGCGCACGACGCGCTCGCTACCGAGGGCGCCGGTCCGATCCAGGATCGCACCCAGGAGCACCTGGGTTATACCGATCGCGTGATCGTCGCCCACCGCCAGCTGCTCCAGCGGGCCATGAAGGATGTGGAGGAGGGGCGCGATCCGCCCCACGTCATCCGCGATCCGGCCGCCAATGAGCCGCCCGAAATCGTGGTGCGCACTGATGTGATCCCAACCGACGTGCCCTGGCTTGATTACTGGCGCAACCCAGCCTTGGGTCGTTCCCCTGCCCCGGTTGGTCGGTGACGACAATGGTTACGCCCTCACCCGGCCTCGCGCTCACGCGCTCGGCCGGCCTCTCCCAGAGGGAGAGGCAAGAAAGCCAGCCCCCACGTGTTTGGCAAGGGCTGAGGTGACGAGTACACTCCCTCTCCCTCTGGGAGAGGGTTGGGGTGAGGGCGTATCTGCCCCTCCCCCCGGGCGAGAGAGGGTTGGGGAGAGGGGGATTTCCTCGTGCCCTACGAACTATCTTTGAGGGCCACCATCATGCGGAGACGCACCCTCTCCCTCCGCCCTCCCCCGTCGAGGGGGAGGGAACTGGTCGGCCTCATCCTCCTGCTCTTCCTCCTCGTCGCTGCCTGCTCCCCCGCGACGGAAACCTCTGGACAGGGCAGCAATTCGGGCCAGCCTGTGCAGAAGAAGCGCATCGTGGCGGGCATGATGAGCAATCCGCCTTGCATCTGCTCGCAGTCGGTGACCTCGGGGTCAGGCACCATCCAAGGCGGCGATGCGCTCGAAGACCTCCTGAATGGGGGCCTATCGGTTGTCGATGACGCGGGCCACGCGGTACCTCAGCTCGCCGAGGCTGTCCCCACCGTGGCGAACGGTCTGTGGAAGATCCTACCCGATGGCCGCATGGAAACCACCTGGCGGCTCCGCCCCGGAGTAGCCTGGCAGGATGGAGCGCCGTTTACCGTGGACGACCTGCTGTTCACGGTTAAGCTGGGGCGCGACAGGGACCTGGCGATCTTCAACCACACCGCGATAGCGATGGTCGAGGACATTAGTGCCGGCGATGGCGGCACGATAACGGTCCGTTGGAAACAGCCTTACATCCAGGCCGACACCATGTTTACCCGCCGAATAGCCATGCCTCGGCCCCAGCATGTTCTGGGGCCGACCTACGCCGACAACCCGGAGGCCGTGCTGACCAGCCCCTACTGGACCGAGGGCTATGTGGGCACTGGGCCCTTCGTGCTCCGCCAGTGGGTCTCCGGGAGCTACCTGATCATGGCCCCCAACGATCACTATGCGCTGGGCCGACCCAAGCTCGACGAGGTCGAGGTCCGCTTCATCCCGGATAGCACCACTCTGGCCGCTAATCTCCTGGCTGGCGAGGTCGAGCTGACCCTCGGCCGCAACCTCTCGCTCACCCAGGCCACCGAGATCCGCGACCGTTGGCAGAATGGCGTGATCAAGATCGCCCTCAACAATTGGTTCGCCGCCTGGCCCCAGTTCGTGAATCCTGATCCTCCGGTAATCCTCGACGTCCGTTTTAGACGTGCGCTCTTCTACGCCCTAGATCGCGATCAATTGGCGGAAACGCTCGAGTTCGGCATGACCCCGGTGGCCCACACGTTTCTGAGCCCCAGCGAGCCGGCATACAAGCAGATCGAGAGCGACATCGTCCGTTACGACCACGACGTACGCCAGGCTGCGCAGCTGCTGGGGCAAGTCGGGTACGCGCAGGGCTCGGACGGCGGCTTCCGTGACGGCGCCGGGCGCACGCTGGGCTTCGAGGTGCGCACGGATGGCGGTGGCGGAGATGATGAGCAGGAGAAGGCAGCGCTGGCGGTGGCCGATCAATGGAAGCGATTCGGCATCACCACTGAGCCGCTAGTCATATCACAGGCCAAGCGGCTGGATCGTGAGTACAACTCCACTTTTCCGGCCATTAGGGTGTGGCGCCTGCCCAACGATCCCTGGAGCCTGGACCGCTACGCTAGCCCGGCGGCGCCGATGCCCGACAACAAGTTCAACGGAGGCAACCGCTCGCGTTACATGAACCCGGCCTTCGACGCGCTCATCGACCGCTACATGTCCACCATCGCGGAAGACCAGCGGACGGTCGTGCTCGGCCAGATCGTTCACCACATGACCGACCAGGTTACCGCGATGGGCCTCTGGTACAACACCGATCCCATCTCGATCGGGAATCGCCTGCGCAACGTCACTACCCGCGACACCGCGGGCACGACCGAGGCCTGGAACGCCCATCTCTGGGATATAAGGTAGGACCCACCCGCCCGCCCATTAAGGTACTTGGGGGCTCCGCCGCCAAACCCCCGGGCCACGAGATTAAGGGCGCCAAAGGAGTGGGGAGTCTGCCTCGGAAGGTTCCTCGTAGCAGCTAGAGGCCCGCGAGTACTCGGATTCGCTCGATGTCTAGATGGGAGCGCAAGACCGCGGCGAGACGGTCGTAGGGGTCGGACTCGGGCGCGTCGGGGGGGAGGCAAGCTCCCTTGCGCTCAGCCAACCCATCGAGCATTCCGTCGCGCAGCTCTCGGTTGTGGAACAGCCCGTGCAAATATGTTCCCGCCACCCAGCCGTCCGCCGAGGCCAGCCCGTCCATTCGGCCTTCCCCCTCGCCCATCGCAATGGGAGAGGGAGGGGTGAGGGCTCTCCGGTCCTGCGGCCCCAGGGCGAAGAGCGCGCCGCCATCGCCGACCGTTCGCCCCATATGGATCTCGTAAGCGTCTAGATTCGCTCCCTGGGCTCGGCCGAAAAGTCCCTCAGTAACTAGCACCTGGCCTTGCACCTGCATAGTGGCCTTGGTGGACTCGAACCGCGTGACGGCTGGGAGCAGCCCGAGCCCAGGCTCAGAACCTGGGTACCCTTCGACGCCATCTGGGTCGTCAATGCGTTCCCCGAGCATCTGGTACCCGCCGCAGATTCCGAGGACGGCTCCGCCGGCACGGGCGAATTCGACAATCGCATGATCCAGCCCGCGCTGCCTTAAGCGCCCTAGGTCCTCGCGAGTTGTCTTCGTACCCGGCAAGATGACCAGGTCCGGATGGTCGAGCTCGGCCGCGCTATCCACGTAGCGGACCGCGACGCCGCGCCGCCGGGCGAGCGGGTCGAAGTCATCGAAATTCGCAATATGCGCCAGCCTAATGACGACGATATCGATCAGTGCTGAGGATTGAGTGCTGAGTGCTGAGCGCTCACCTTGACTCTCAGTACTCAGCACTCGCAACTCAGCACTCCGGTCGAGCCCCTGCGAGTCTTCTTCGGCCAGCCCCAGATCCTCGATCCAGGGCACGACGCCGAGCACCGGGCGCTCGAGCCGCTGCTCGATGGCGACCAGTCCCGGCTCCAATAGTCCTGGATCGCCCCGGAACTTGTTGATGACGAATCCGGCCACCAATGCACGTTCCTCGGGCTCCAGTAGCTCCATCGTGCCCAGGAGCGAGGCGAACACTCCGCCGCGGTCAATATCCCCGACCAACAGTACCGGTGCCTGCGCCGACAGCGCCACACGCATGTTGGCGATATCCTCCGCCTTCAGATTGATCTCCGCGGGACTGCCCGCGCCCTCGATGATGACCAGATCGAACTCGGCCATGAGCCGTCGCAAGCTGGCTTCGGCGAGCGGCCACAGCTCACCCTTACGCGCCTGATATTCGGCCGCGGTGAGCGTTCCCCATACTCGTCCCTCCACCACCACCTGTGCGCGGTGGTCGGCCTCGGGCTTGAGCAAGATCGGATTCATGTCAGCTCGGGGCGGAACACGAGCCGCCTCAGCCTGGGCGGCCTGGGCGCGGCCGATCTCGCAGCCCTCTGGAGTTACGAACGAGTTCAACGCCATGTTCTGCGCCTTAAATGGCGCTACTCGCAGGCCCTCGTCATGAAATAAGCGGCACAGCCCGACCACCAGGGTGCTCTTGCCCACAAAGGACGCCGTGCCCTGCACCATGAGCGCTTTACCCATAGACTAACGGCCCTCACCCGTCCCTGGCGCTACGCCCCGGCGGCCGGCCTCTCCCACCGTAGTGGGCGAGGCACGAAAAACAGCTCCCTCTCCCGCTGCAGCGGGAGAGGGAGGGGTGAGGGCCCTTCGTCCTAGGACTTCAGCCAACGCTGCCAGCAAGCGCTCCTGGTCGGGCAAGGAACGCACCCCAATGCGAATGAACTCGGGAAGGCCGAATGACTTGCAATCGCGCACCACGCAGCCCTGCGCCAGCAATCCCGCCGTGATCGCCGCGGCATCTCCCACCCAGACCAACACGAAGTTGGCTTCGCTCGGACACGGCTCCAGGCCTAGAGCGTGGAGCCCGCGCTCCAGATGACCCCGCGAGGTCGCGACCGCCCCCCGAGCTAGCTCAAGATGATCGGTGTCCGCCAGCGCTACGAGCGCAGCCGCCTGGGCCACGCTGCTCACGTTCCAGGGCGGAAGGGCGCGCTGCATCGCATCCGACACTTGCCGGCCCGCGAGTGCATAGCCCACTCGCAACCCGGCCAGGCCCAGATCCTTGGTCAAAGAACGCAGCACGACCACGTGCCCACCGGTCACATACGCCGCCGCCGAAGCCAATCCATGCGTCAGCGTCCAATACGCTTCATCGACGACGAACAGTGTTTCGGGCGCCGCTTCGATCAGCTCGGGCAGCAATTCGACGGGAAAGGGGGTTCCCGTTGGATTGTTGGGATGACAGAGCCAGGCGACCATGGGCTGGAGATCGGAGATGTAGTCGGGGAGAGGAACTAGCTCACCTGCCATCCAAAGGTCGCGCACTTCGGCGCCGGCGGCGCGGCAGGCGGTGGCGTACTCGCCGTAGGTTGGACCCAGCACCAGGCTCACCGAGCCCGGGGCCAGGTACGCGCGGGCAACAGCCCAAATCAGCTCGGTCGATCCATTCCCAACCACGATCATTTCAGGATCCAGCCCATGCCGCCGGGACAGAACCTGGCGCAAGCTGGCAGAGGTTCGCTCGGGATAACGGTCGATGGCGGCCGCCCCAATCGCATCGCGGGCGGCCGGCGGCGGACCAATGACGTTGCCGTTGGCACTGAAATCGAGGATCGACTCGATGTTTCCCTCCCAGGACCCGTGGACGGCAGGGGCCAGGTCGGCAATCGATGGGACCGGGCGCGGATGTACCAAACTAGGTGGAGAGAGAGACTGGTCCGCATCCACTTTCGCTAACGGCCGAGACTCATTGCCCCCCTCTCGGATTGGGCCCCGGGAACGCTCCGCTCTCACCAGGACGAGGCCCAGAACGCCAGGGCGCCTGCTATAAATGCGCCGCGCCGCGCGATGCCCGCGGCCTCCTTCACGCGCTCGGCGGTGAGTCTGCGGTCTCCG
>DASXTD010000155.1:0-1767 GCA_036505655.1 Chloroflexota bacterium | reverse complement strand
ATGGACGTTGGGCCGCTCGAGGAATTTCATGAGGCGGGGGGAGCTCCGCTTGCACCGTGCTTTGACCCGCCTGAATGTCGAGGAACAGAATCGCATTTCGCTTCTGCGCCCACCCGTACACTTCCTCGATCATCGAGGAGTCCATGCGCGTGCGCCACTTCCCATCCTTGCCGGCGTCTCCTGACGCGACGACGGCGATGTAGTGCAACGCCGGCTGGACCGGCGTCTCCGGATCGGCTTTGCGCCACTCACCGACGATGGTGTCGAGCTTCGCCAGCATTTGGTCGGGCGGGATTTGACCGAGGATACCCATCTTCTTCGACAGCGGATTACCGTAGAACGCGACGATCCGCTTGTTTGGGAGAAGTGAGCATCGCTCCGGAGCGGGACCCTTTACTGGCCATCCCACCTGGCTCTTGCCCCGCCGGACGGCAGACACGAGCGCAAGCGAGTCCTTTTTCGAACGACCCGGCGCGACGCGCACGGCGATCGGCGGCTCTTTCGCGCTGTCCTTCGCTGCCCTCGTCGAATCCCGAGCCGTCTCGCGTCGAGCGGCGGTCGAATCGCTGACCGTATCGCGCTTCGCGCCCAAGGAGTCGGTGAACGTATCGCGAGTCGCAGGTGTCGAATCCTTGACTCCATCTCTCGGCTGCGCTGCATCCGGGTTCCCACCGGCTGCCGACTCAGTCTTCACCGTCTCTTTTGACTGAACGATGACCTCGCCTGCTCCAGCATAGCAACGTGTCGAGTCCGCCGAAACGCTGGTATCGGCTCGCGCATCAGGCTGGCGACCACAGGCAGCCAAGGCAATCAAACTCATCGAAACGACTACATATCGGAGCAACACTGCATCAACTCGAATGGAAGGACATTGTGAGGGATTTGTATCTACCCCAAGGCAGCACGTATGCCACCAAGTCCGAGTGGACATCGGCAGCGCTCGCTCTGGCCCGGGGGTGTGCTGAATTCTAGCTTGTGGCTCACGGCTAACGGCTTACGGCTTACGGCTAACGGCTAACGGCTAACGGCTAACGGCTAATTGTTGTCAGCTCCTCCGCGAGCCGTGAACCGCCAGCCGCAAGCCGCAAGTCCTTTCCCCATGGACCTCCGCCAGCAACTGCAAAACACCCTCGGCAATACGTACGCCCTGGACCGCGAGCTCGGCGGGGGCGGCATGTCGCGCGTGTTCGTTGCCGACGAGAACCGACTGAACCGCAAAGTCGTGATCAAGGTTCTATCGCCGGAGCTCGCCGCGGGGGTCAGTGGCGATCGGTTCGAGCGCGAGATCCAGCTCGCGGCGTCGCTCCAGCAGGCGAACATCGTCCCTATCCTTGCGGCTGGAGAAACAAATGGGCTGCCCTTCTACACGATGCCATTCGTGGAGGGGGAGTCGCTCCGGGCGCGTCTCGCCAAAGTCGGCCCGCTGCCCATCAGCATGGTCATCGGCGTACTTCGCGACGTGGCCAAGGCGCTGGCCTACGCCCACCAGCACGGCGTCGTCCATCGCGACATCAAACCGGACAATGTGCTGCTCTCGGGCGGCACTGCCGTCGTCACCGATTTCGGAATCGCGAAAGCAATCTCCGCGGCGCGAACGGACAAGGACGGCGCGAATCTGACACAGCTCGGTACGTCGATCGGGACGCCCGCCTACATGGCGCCCGAGCAAGCGGCGGGCGATCCGACTGTCGACAATCGCGCCGACGTCTACTCGCTCGGTTGCATGGCGTACGAGCTCCTCACCGGGAACTCACCTTTCCACGGACG
>DASXTD010000154.1:0-3887 GCA_036505655.1 Chloroflexota bacterium | reverse complement strand
GGTGGTCTCCTGCATTCGACGGACGGCAAAACCTGGAATCCGGCCAGTCCTGACGTGTCTTTCAGCCGGGGGGATGGCAGCCTCGCCACTCTCCCCCAGCCTACTGGCCCCATGCTTTTCATGGTGCGCGATGGTTCGGTGCTCCGCTCCACCGATGCCGGACGCACCTGGGCGGCCGCCGCCGGCGCTGGCAACCTCGCGCTCAACGGCTTCGTGCAGGCCATCGCCGCCGATCCCGACCGAAATACCGTGTATGCGGCGACTGACCGTGGCCTGTTCTTCACCAATGCGTTGGGCACCCAATGGATCCAACTGCCCTTCCATGGAGGAGCCGCTGCCATCGGCGTGCAAGGCGACCAGCTCGCCGTGGTCGACTCGGACGGACGCTTCTTCCTGAGCCGGAGCGGAGGCGCCACCTGGCAAAACTAACGGCACTTCTCGCGTGTCTACTCCTGTTCCTTGTCGTCCCGCCAGCCGGCGTCTCCGCCCAAATCGCGGACACCTTCGCGGTCGAAGGCAACCTGGTGAATGGGACGGCGGGTGCGCCCGTTCCGACCGAAGTGACGGTCGATCTCGTTGCCTTCCAGGGGGAGAAGTCCTCGGGTTCCTGGTCGGGCCAGGTGGATGCCGCCGGCCACTACCGAGTCGAGGGCGTAAGCCGCATTCCCGATGCGGTTTACGCGATGGGCGCCGACTATCAGGGCGTCTCCTACGTCAACCGCCTCGATGGGGATACGTCCAGCGGCCTGACCACGATGGACATCATCGTCTACGAGAGCGTGCCCCAGGACCCGGGGATTCGATTCGAGCGCTCCGCCTGGATCATCTCCGCGGTCGATCCCGACCAGCAGACCGTCCAGATGCTGGAGGTGTACGGCCTCACCAATCCCACCGATAAGTCGTTTGTCCCAGGCGCGGGTGGACCCACCGGGCTGGTTGTCTTTCCTCTACCGCCGCACTCCACCGATCTGGTGCCGCACCTGGGCCTGGACCCCTCCACCATCGCCCAGATCGATCTAGGCTTCGCTTCCCTGGATCCGGTTCGGCCCGGCCAGCGAGAGATCGCCTTCTCGTACCAGTTTCCCTACGGCGAGGGCTCGTATGAGCTGAGCCGCACGATTCGCTATCCGACCGACTCGCTGCACTTCCTGGTCACCCAGCCCGGCCCGTCCCTCCAGGGTGACGGCTGGCAGAACGACGGCGTCGTCACCGTGGGCGGTGTCCGCTATCAGGAGCTAGAGATCGGCCCCCTGGACGCAAACACTCGGGTCGCCGTCACGATCGGTGGCCTCCCGGTGCGCCCGCCCGGTCTCCCAGTGCCGCCGCCGTCGGTTCTGGCCGGCGTCGGCATCGCGGCCGGCCTGGCCGTCATCTTGATCGCTTATCGCCGCCGGTCGGCTTTAGAGCCGGTCCCCGATGAAGCTTACTCGGACAAGGAGCAAGATTTGATCAGGCGTAAGTAGATGATTACTACAGTACTGTCGCAAAAGGGCCAGGTGGTGATTCCGGCAGACGTGCGCGCTCGGCTGGGCCTCACAAAGGTCGATCGCTTCGAGGTCGAAACGCAAGGGGACCGGGTCGTACTGAAACGCCTGCCGCGGCACCCTTTCTTAGAGCTGAGAGGGATCGTCAAGGGCGAGGATTCCCTGACGGAGGAGTTGCTTCGGGAGCGGGCGCGCGCGATCGTGAGAAAGAGGATGCCCGGTAGCTTCGTTCTTGATTCCTTCGCTTTGTTGGCGCTGTTAATGGACGAGCCCGCGGCCGACCAGGTCGACGAGCTGCTGGCCGATCCAACGAACGAGAGCTTCATCAGCGTCATCAATCTGGGCGAGGTTTTGTCCATGGCGCATCGCCGCTAAGGCGCCCAACCTGCCCCTCAGGCTTGGGATAGGGTATTTCAGGAGCCCAGTATGACCGTCGTGGAAGCTACCCTGGAACGGGTCCGGTCGGCAGCTGAGATCAAGGCAGGCGGCCGCCTCTCTTACGCCGACGCGTTCGCGGCCGCCCTGGCGCTTGAGCTTTCCGCACCATTGGTCACCGGTGATCCTGAGTTTCGGCCGCTGGAGCGGGATGGAACCATCCGCGTCATCTGGCTGCCCCAGCGCTAGGCTGGCAGAGCATCTTCGAGAGGCTCAAGAGCCGACTCTAGACTTATACTCGCGGCCGGTAGTGTGCTTCCCGGAGGTACTGAAGTTGCACTGGTTTCGCTCATTTTACGTTCCGTTGGCCGGCGGGTGTCTCGTGCTTGGTGTCGCCTGCGGCCCCGCGTCGACTGGCACGACCGGGCCGGCGGCCGGCGCGCCGAGCAAGCCGAAGGTCCTCAACATTGGCGTGTCGACTGAGCTCCCGGTCATCGGGGTCTTCGCGGGCACCTCGACTGGTGGCTGGACCACGCTGACCGAGCTGCATTCAACTGGGCTGGTCACGCCGGATGCCCAGGAGCCACGGATGACGGGACGGCTCGCCGTGTCGGTCCCCTCGGTGGAAGATGGCAGCATCTCGATCACGCCGAACGGCCAGATGCGCGTCGTTTATCGCCTGCGCCACGGCGTGACCTGGCAGGACGGCGCACCCTTCACTGCCCAGGACCTCGTTTTCACCCAGACTTTCCTTTTCGACAAGAACCTGCCGGTCGTCCTGCGGGATAGCGCCAAGCAGGTCGCTTCCATCGAGGCGCCCGACGATTTCACTGCCGTTTTCACGTTTGCGCAGCCCTATTCGCTGGGTGGGTCACTCGGCGTGCGGGACTATTGGCCGCAGCCGCGCCACTTGCTCCAGGAGCCCTACGACCGTTATCAGGCGAGTGGAAGCTCCGATGAAGTGGTGAACCTGCCCTACTGGACATCTGCCTACGTCGGGCTGGGCCCGTTTCGAGTGACCACGTTCGACCCTGGTGAAGGCGTCACGATGCAAGCCTACGACGGTTTTTTCCTGGGCCGTCCCAAGGTCGACACGGTAAACGTGCGGCCATTCCGCGATGAGAACACGCTGTTCGCCAACGTGCTCGCGGGCGCGATTGACGTTTTTCCGGAGCCTGCATTGCACCCCGAATTCGCCGACGACCTGAAGCGCTGGGAGGCGGAGAGCCTGGGCACGATTCATACTTTGCCCGGCACCACATCGTTCCTGGCCCCGCAGTGGCGCCCCGAGGTGCAGAAGGAGCCGGCCAACCTCGATGTGCACGTGCGGCAAGCCCTGTACCAGGCCATCGATCGCAATGCCTTTCCGCCCGGCCTGGTGCAGCAAGCTTGGGCGCTACTGCCACCTGGCCATCCGCTGTACGACGCCACCAAAGATGCGCTGAAACGCTATCCATACGACCGGGTCCGCGCTCGGGCGCTCCTGGATGAAGCGGGCTGGACCATGGCGCCCGATGGTCTGCTTCGCAACAACACGGACGGGCGAAAATTCCAGAACCGCATTTCGACCGTGGCCACCGGTCGCCAATGGGAAGTGGCGACCTATGCGGATGCCTGGCGCAAAGTGGGCATCGAAACCGAAGAGGCGTTGGTTCCGGCAGCCCAGTCGCGCGATCTGCAATTCCGGGCGCTCTATCCTAGCTGGGAAGCTAGCTCGTCCGCCTACGGCGATGGCATCCTGGGCCGCCTGACCGGGCCAGCCGCCAGCCCGGAGAACCGTTGGGCCGGCAATCGCGGCGGATACGACGATCCCGCCGCCCAGCTCCTCATTGCCCGCTACTACGCCAGCATCTCCGACAAAGACCAGCTCCAGGTCATGCACGAGCTTTCGGACCTGGTGGTCAGCCAGCTTCCCCTACTCATCTCCTACTACGGCACCTACTACAATGGAGTCCGTAAGGGTGTGACTGCCCTCAATGACGCCTACGGGAAGCAGGACACATCAGCCCGAAATTCCCATTTGTGGGA